>JAUXWB010000478.1 GCA_030684475.1 Reyranella sp.
CCGGCCAGACCGGCACGCCGCCGAACTGCGAGATTGGGCAAACCGTGACGGTGTGCCCGATCGGTCAGACCGGCAAACCGCCGAACTGCACGGCGCCTGCGCCGGTTGCTTGCCCGGCCGGCCAGGTCGGTACGCCGCCGAACTGCAGGGCGCCCGCGCCGGTCGCGTGTCCAACGGGTCAGGTCGGCACGCCGCCGAACTGCAGGGCACCCGCACCGATTGCGTGTCCAACGGGCCAGGTCGGCACGCCGCCGAACTGCCGGGCGCCCGCACCGGTCGCGTGTCCAACGGGTCAGGTCGGCACGCCTCCGAACTGCCGGGCGCCTGCGCCGGTTGCTTGCCCGGCCGGCCAGGTCGGCACGCCGCCGAACTGCAGGGCGCCTGCGCCGGTTGCTTGCCCGGCCGGTCAGGTCGGCACGCCGCCGAACTGCAGGCCTCCGCCGCCGCCAACTCCGCCGGCTTGCGCGCCGCCAAGGAAGCTGACCCCCACGGGACAGTGTGTGTGACCACAGGTGGTTCGACGCCGCGGCGTGATGTGCACTCACGCCGCGGCACCTTGGATCCGGACGTTGCAGAGACCTGGAATTTCTGGAGCATCGAGACTTGCGGTTCATGCCACACACGATCTGCACGGCCATCCTGGCCCTGCTGTTTTCCGCCAGCTTTTCCCACGCGCAGACCCGCACCTATTCCTGCGCCAAGGGCAACGCCATCACGCTCACGGTGATCGCCCCGAACGCGATCAAGGCCGGCCCGATCGAGGGCGGCACCATGCGGCTGAAGCAGAGCGCGGGCGATCCCCTGCGTTTTTCCGACGGGGATTACGCGGTGCAGATCTCACCGGACCAGTCGCAGATCACGGTTGAAATTCCGGACTGGGGATCCGCCAAATGCAGCTTCAGGCCGCAGGTCGCCGCGCAGGACGGCCGGGCCGGCCTCGGCAATGCGGATCCCTGCGGCCCGGGTTTCCATCAGGCGCCGCAGACCGACCGTTGCGATCCCAACGAGGCCCATGCCTCGCGCACTAATCCGGGCTGGCTTCCGATGGCGGGCATGTCGCTCGGCGGCATCATGCGCAGCGCGCCGTCGATGTCGTCGCCGAAGCTGGCGAGCCTGACCGAGAAGAGCGGCATCACGCTGCTGGAGCGCGCCGGCGCCATGGACGGTTACGACTGGTTCAAGATCGAATTCGACGGCCGCATCGGCTATCAGTGGGGCGGCATCATGTGCTCCGATCAGGCAATCTCAGGCATTCTGGAGCAATGCAAATAGCAGCTACGAAAAAATTTTGACGACCAAGCATCCGCAAAACGCCGATTTCTTGAGCCGATTCAACAAATCGACCCGACGGGCAAATCACTTCTGTTTACCAGAATTCATGTCAAGCCCCTCCAGAAAAAATATTTCTGTTTTACCGAACTTGAAATCAGGCTATATGTCCTCGCATCCCGTCCCACCAAGAGGGGCGTTTCGCGAACGTCACGAACGCGGGTCGGGGATGCGGTGGACGCGGCGGCGCGCGAGACGGGCGATGCCGAAGCGTACGGCCAAGTCGTATGGTCCTGACACCACCGACGAAGGTGTCAAGCTTGCGGTCATTCCCGCAGGTGACGGTGGCAATTGAGCTGGGCTCACCGGGGAGATCACGAAGCAACCGTAAGACCACTGCGCAGGGAAAGTCGGATGTTTCCGCTGGACCTGTATGCTCGTGTGCGCTTTCCACCACTACATTGCACACGAGACCGCGGGTGCCAGCGCGCATCCGGCTTTCCCTGCGCCCTCTGACTGGAGAGGGCGTGAAGTCGAAAAGCAAACCTCGGGCGAAGCGCGCCGCGAGATCGCGAAGGCATGTTTTGTTGAATTGAAACGCAATCCCTCATCCGTCGTCCCTGCCTAGTGCGCAATTGCGCACGGGGCGCAGGGACCCATACGCCGCGGCTTACCGGTGAGAAGTCGGTGTTAGATATCTTCCTTAACAACGGACGCCGGTGGCTATGGGTCCCTGCGTTCGCAGGGACGACGTTGCGAGATGGCGCGCAACCTCCGCCATCATTTACACGGCTTGGAATCCTTGACGTCGAACTTGCCGAGCGCGCCGGAGATGACGAAATCATTGTAATCCAGCACCAGCGCCCGCGAGACGCCGTTCTCGAACAGTTCGAACGACATCGCGTAAACCGGCGTCTGCTCGCCATCCCTGGCCTTGGCATCGCGGTCGTAATAGCTCACCGTGACCGGCCAGCGCGTCAGCGATTTCATGGTGTCGCTGACGGTCGACGGATCGGGCGTCGCGATGCTGCGATCGCCCGGGATGGGTTGGCCGATCACCGACAACGTATTGTAGACCTTCTCGCCATTGTCCGATCCGTCATAGACCACCAGTTCCAGCACGGACTTGCCCTCGCGGGCAGCCGAGATGATGCGCGTGATCTGCTCGGTCGGAAATACCGTGGCGCCGTCGAGCGTGAAGGTCTTGGCTTCCGGCTGTTTCAGTTTGACCGTGATCTGATTGCCGCTGCGTTCCGCCATGCCGTCGACCGGGCTGGAGTCGGCGTCGTTCATCCGGGTCGAGATCTTGAAACGATAGCTCTTGCCGTCGCCGTCCTCCCAGGAGGTCGAGCGCAGGTCGCTCAGCGTCCGCTTGCCCTCGCCGCTGTCCAGCTCCGAGACCTGGCGGAATTCCGAGGTGTAGCCCTCGCAGGCACTGCCGGAAAAATTGTAGAGGATCCGCCCGCGCGCGCTGTTGCTCGAGTTCGAGCCGCGCGACTTCACCAGCTTGAGTTCATAGAGCGCCTGATGCGCCAGATACGGGCCGCCGGCCGCGGCCTGCGCGATGCCGCCCGCAAGACCTGTTACGCCAAGACCTGCCATGACAACAGCAGTGGCGGCTGTCAGCAAAAGCGGGCTGACATCACGCGGCGAAATCGGGAACCAGCGAGCCATGTATTGTCTTCCTTGCGCCGTGAATCATACATTACTGAGCGCCCTATTGCGCCGCAACTAGGGCCGCTTCACAAAAAAGCGGGAATTGCCGGCGGGATTACCGTGTTTTGCCTCAGGTTCCCGTCCAGCCGGCGGCTCCCTTGCATGTGATGGCACGATGCGCGAAACAAAGCGGCCCGGCCGTGTCGAGATCGGGTGCAGAACAACTTGAACGTCAATTCAAACGGGGACGAATCATGGCGGGTACGGTCGAGCAGAAACTTGCGGCGCAGGGCGTGGTGTTGCATGAGCCGCCGAACCCGGTGGCGAATTACGTCGGCTTCGTCCGCACCGGAAACCTGCTGTTCGTCTCGGGGCAGGTTTGCGTCAATCCGGAAGGCAAGCTGATCGCCAAGGGCAAGTTAGGAGCCGGCGTCACCGTCGAGCAGGGCAACGCCGCGGCC
>JAUXWB010000482.1 GCA_030684475.1 Reyranella sp.
ACAATCGACGCCCTCTGGCGGGCCATCGGCGACATCTGCGCCCTCTACTCCCAGCACGAATGCTGGAACTACCTTAAAGACGCTGGCTATGCGCCTGATTAAACGCTCGATGCTCTAGCACCGAAGATTCCATTTAGATAATTTGACAAGTTCAGCAGGAAATGATAGGGGTTTTCCTGTAGCTTGGCCGAAGTGCATCGGCGCTCCGGCCGGCCTGCCAAACCCACATGAGGCGACCGCGCCACCGGAACTCCCTCCGGCGTGCCCCCCTGATCCTTGAGGGATCGAATACGCCTCGGCATGGTCCTGACCATGCCCTCGATAACGCCACCGGCGGACCAACCGCCGTCTTGTCAAAACAGCAAACAGCGCCGACGGCGAACGTCGGCCCCGGGCGACCGGTTTGTAGGCAGGATTCTGGACAGGTTTCCGGACAGAACGCGTTACATTCAGGCGTCCACAAATAATGCGAGAAAGCCGTGAAAACACGGCATCGAACGGCCTTCGGGGCCGTGAAAAACCATGTGGGACTTGGCCGGGGACACGGGCAGGGAGTTTGCCCGCGCAGCCCGCCGCCGCACGCGCGGCGGAGGCGGGTTTGGGAGACGGATGGGCGCTACGCGACCGACTACTCAGGGCAGTATCGCGTATCGCTCTGTCGTCCTCGGCACGCGGCTGGTGCCGTCGTAGCAGACGATCAGGGCCTCGTGCGCCATGTTGCCCTTGCCGTCCGATTTGTAGGTCGTGACCACGCCCGTGTAGCTCTCGCTGGCGAGGCGGTCGCGCACGGCTTTCGGGGTGACGGGCTGGCCCGCCTTGCGGAGATCGGCCACGACCTTGCCCAGCATGCCGACGGCGTCGAACTGGGCGGCGGCGAAGGCGTCGGGCTCGGCTTTGTAGGCGGCGCGGTAGGCGTCGAGAAAGGCCTTCATCGGCCCCGAGGTGGCCGAGATGGGCGAGGCCGCGGTCTCGGCGCACACGCCCTTCAACTCGGCGGGTTCGAGCAGCGCCGCGGTTGCCGGCTGGTGCATGGCCGAGCCGGCGACGATCGGCACGCCGGGCAGGAGCTGCCGCGCCTGGCGGACGGCCAGCACGGTCGAGGCCGCGTGCAGATGGAGCACGATCACGTCGGCGTTGGCGTTCTTGGCCCGCAGGATGGCGGGCGAGAGATCGTTGACGGTGGGGGCGATGCTCTCCTCGAGGACCGGCGGCGTCTTGAGGTCGGTAAAAGTCTTGGCGAGCGCTTCACGGCCGGACTGGCCGTAGGCGGTGCTCTGGTAGATCACCGCCGGGCGTTTGGCGCCGAGCGTCTCCACGACGTAGCGCGCATGCGCCACCTTCACCGTGGCGTCGCTGGGAAAGAAGCGGAAGAACCAGGGATTGCCCAGTTCCCCCAACCGGGCCGTGCCGGAGATGGTCAGCAGCGGCACGCCGCGCTCCTGCGCCAGCGGCAGGAGCGCCAGCATCTGGGTGCCCAGGATCGGCCCGACGGTCGCGGGCGGCAGGGCGCCGCCCATGGCGCGCTCCCAGGCGGTGACGGCCGCTTCCGGCGTCGCCGCCGTGTCCAGCACTTCGGGCCTGAGCGTGACGTCGCGGATCTGGCTGGCTGCCAGCAACGCACCGTTGCGCTGGCTGTTGCCCTCCAGCGCCACGAAGCCGGTGAGCGGCACGAGTACCGGCAGGCGCAGGTCCTGTGCCGCGGCGGAACCCGCGACGAGGACGGCCAGCGCCGCCGCGGCTACTGCGCTGCGCCGCCGGCCCATGGCGACATCACTTCGTTCATGCCGGTGAGCTCCCCGGTCTTCGGATCGCGCACGATGCAGCTCGGGTTGGCGAAGCCCAGCGGCGAGATCGGGTTGTCGACCTCGACCATCGGCAGCTTGGCGGCGATCGCCTTTTTCACGGCGTCGGGCAGGTCGCGGTTGACGCGGATCGGACCGACGCCCGAGACGTCGATGCGGGGCTGATGGAAGGCTGCCTCGACATCCATGCCGCGGTCGATCTGCATCAGCGCGAGCTGCGCCACTGCCGGCACGATGCGCCGGCCGCCCGAGGCGCCGATGCAGAACCACGCCTTGCCGTCTTTCGCCACGACGACGGGGCAAATGTTGCACAACGGCTTCTTGCCCGGCGCGATCGAGTTCGGCCGGTTGGGCTCGGGGTCGAACCACAGCATGCCGTTGTTCATGGTGATGCCGGTCTTGGGCAGCATCACGCCCGAGCCGAACAGCGACATCAGGGTCTGCGTCAGCGCCACCATGTTGCCTTCCGAATCGGCGGCGCAGAAATGCGTGGTGCAGGTGTCGGTGGGCTTGTCGCCCAGCGTCTTCAGCCGCTCGTCGTAGGCCTTGTGCATGCCCTCGGCGAAGGCCGTGAAGAACGCGGCGTCCGGCGCCCCTTTGCCTTGGGTCGTGCTGCCGGCCAGCTCGATGGCGCGGCGCAAGGTGGGGCCCGCGGTGAGGCCGCCCGCGACATTCACGGTGACGCCGTTGTGCTCGAACGACAGCGGCTCGACCACGCGTGCTTCGTAGTTCTTGAGGTCGTCATAGGAGATCGCCGAACCGCCTTCTGCCAAGTCGGCGGCGATGTCACGGGCCAGGCTGCCTTCATAGAATTCGCGCGGCCCGCCCTCGGCCAGCCGGCGCATCGTCTCGCCGAGATTGCCGAGCTTCAGGTAGCGGGTGTTGGCCTGCCAGTCGATCATCGGCACGCGGCCATCGTCGCAGAGATAGGCGGCACGCGAGGCCGGGAACTTCGAGAGATTCTGGGCGCCCTGCGCCAGCATCACCTGCATGTACCAGTCGAGTTGCATGCCGCGCTGGGCCAGCTCGACGCCGGGCGCCAGCACGTCTTTCCACTTCATCGTGCCGAAGCGTTCCAGCGCCTTGGCGAGGCCCGCGACCATGCCGGGCACAGCGATCGAGTGGTAGCCGACCTCGTTCCTCTGCTCGAGGATATCGGGCCAGGCGAAAGGGTTGGCGGGGCCGGGACCCACGATCTTGTAGGTCGCTGGATCGAGCTTGGCGGCGGAGACCGGGCCGTAGTCGACCGTCCAGGCGCGGCCTTCCTTGGCGCTCCAGATCGTCATGAATCCGACTCCGCCGATGCCGCTCATCCACGGCTCGACCGCGCCGATCGCCATGCCGGTGGCGACGGCGGCGTCGATGGCATTGCCGCCCTGGCGCAGGATGGCGGCGCCGACCTCGGCGGCCCTGCAGTTCTGGGCGACGACGACACCCTTGCCGCGCACCGCTTGTTTGGTGATCTTGACCTGCCGTGTCAGCGACTCGCTCATCAACGCTCCCCACTTTGAGGGAGCGACTGTAGCGGGGCCTGAATTCGCCACAAACCCCGTTAGACTGCAGGGCGGACGGACCCGAGGAAGAATGCAGGCGTGACGGAACTGAACCAGACCGACCTGCGGGTGCTCACGACAGGCGACAAGCGCGCGTGGGATACCTTCGTCACGGCGGCCGCGCCCCTCATACATGCCGTCGTGCGCCGCACGCTTTCGTCCTACCGCCTGGGCGAGGACGGCGTGCTGGATGCAGCCCAGGACGTGTTCGTTCGCCTCTGCGCCCGGGATTTTCGCTTGCTCAAGACCTATGATCCCGCCCGCGCCGGCCTCGGCACCTGGCTGGCCGTGGTCGCCCGGTCGGCCGCTGTGGATCATTTCCGGCGCCGTCGCCAGGCGACCCAGCCGCTCGACGAGGTGCCGGAATCGGTCCTAGGGGTCGAGGACAAGCACGTCGAAAAACTCAAGATTCCCCAAGGGCTTCTGACCGACCGTCAGACCCTGATCCTGAAGTGCCTGTACGACGAGGAGCGCGACGTTGCCGAAGTCGCCCTTTTGCTCAAAATCGACGCCCAGACGGTCCGCAGCACCCACCACAAGGCACTGTTGCGGCTGCGGGCTCATTTTGGCGAAGAGCCCGACTGAAAGGGGATGAGTCCGGCGTTTCTGTCGTAATCTGGAGCAGGAGAGTGCCATGAGCACGGAACGCATATCCCGGACCGACAAGGAGCTGTGGCGGAGTCTCGCCCCGGACGGGGACACTGCGCCCGGGACTGTTTCCGACCTCGATTTCGCCGCCTGGCTGGACGGCCGGCTTCCCGAAGCCGACGTGGCGCGGGTCGAAGCGGTCGTCGTGGCCGATCCCGGCCTGCGCCGCGCCGCCCTCGATCTGGCGGATGTCCTCGGCAAGCCCCTGCCGGCTGCCCCGGACCGGCTTGCCGTGCGGGCACAGGCGCTGGTCGGCTTCGAGGCCGAACGACGGCGCGCGCGGGGCGGCGGATGGTTCGGGCGGCTGTTCTCGTCCGGCACGCGCTACGCCCTGCAGCGGGCAGCGATGGCGGGAATGGCGATCATGATCGCGGGCACCGGCTTTGTGGTCGGTGGCGGTCTGGGCGAATCCTTTGCCCAGGAGAGATACGGCACGACCGTCGGCGCCACGGATACCGCGACCACATCGAACGAGTTCAGCGAGTTCTTCGCCTCCGACGGCATCTGACATGACCAACCGTCTGATCCAGCTCCTGCTCGGCCTGTCGCTTCTGCTGAACACTTTCGTTTTGGCAGGCTTCGTCTACCGGAGCTGGATCGTGCCGCCGCCACCACCCTTCGACATGCGCCCGCCGATGCCGCCGCCAGGGCCGCGGCCCAGCCCGGTCGAGGCCCTGATCCATGACCTCGGCCTCGACGATGCGCAGCGTCAGGCGCTGCGCGGCCTCGTCGATCAGTACACAGCCGCACGCCGTGAGCGTTCGCAGGAGATCCAGAAGGCGCGCGAACAGACGGCCGACGAAATGCGGCAGCCCGAATTCGACATGGCAAAGGTCGAGGGACTGGTCGATCGTGTCGCTGCCCTGCGGGCCGAGCAGCATAAGGCCAGCCTTCACACCATCGTGGAGCTTGAGCCAAAACTGCGACCCGAGCAGCGCGAGCGCCTGCGGTTGATCTTGGCCGAACGGCTCGCCGGTTCCCGGCCGCCGCCCCCCGGTGGTCCACCACCCGGCGGCCCGCCTCGCACGCCTCAGTAGGAGCGCGTCATGACCGTTCATCTCGGCCGGCGTGGTTTCGTGACGGGAGTGGCGGCACTGTCGGCGCCGTTCCTGGTGCGGCGGCAGGCGCGAGCCGCCTCGGCGATGGATTTCGACGAGGCGCGCATGCTGCTGTCGCGCACGGCTTTCGGCGCGACGCCGGCCGAGATTCGTGCGCTGGAAGGCCAGGACTATGCCTCCGCCGTCGACCGTCTCCTCGGCAGTTTCCGGGCTGAGGCCGCCACGCCGGCGCCGGCATGGATAGAGCAAGGTCCGGCCGAGCTTCGGCGCCAGCAGCAGACAGCGGAGGCCGCGCGCAAGCCCGGCGTCGACGGCAAGCTGCTGCAGATCACGCGGCCGGTGCAGGAGCAGGGCCGCGAGCTGCGCAACTGGTGGGTCGAGGAGATGCTTGTGACAGACCAGCCGCTGGTCGAGCGGATGGTGATGTTCTGGCACAACCATTTCACCTCCTCGATGCTGAAGGTGCGCTATGCGCCCGCGCTGTTCCACCAGAACGCGCTGTTCCGGCGCGAAGCATTGGGCAATTTCGCGACGCTCCTGAAGGGCGTGGCGCGCGATCCCGCGATGCTGATCTATCTCGACGGCATGCGGAACGTCGCACGCCAGCCCAACGAGAATTTCGCGCGCGAGCTTCTCGAACTGTTCACGCTGGGCGAGGGCCGCTACAGCGAGGCCGACATTCAGGCGGCGGCCCGGGCCTTCACCGGCTGGACGATCGATCGCGAAACCGGCCAGTTCGTCGAACGCCCGGCCCAGCACGACGATAGCGAGAAGACCTTCCTCGGCCGGACCGGCCGCTTCGACGGCGACGACATCATCGCCATCCTGCTGAAGCATCCCCGTACTGCCGAGACCATCGTCGAAAAGATGTGGCGCGAGTTCGTCTCGCTTCGCCCCGACCCGGCCGAGGTCAAGCGCCTGGCGTCGTCGTTCCGCACCGGCGGCTACCAGATAAAGCCGTTGCTGCGGGCGTTGCTGCTGTCCCAGGCCTTCCGCGACACTGCCAACCGTGGCGGCCTGATCAAGTCGCCGGTCGAGTTGATCGTGGGCACCGTGCATGTGCTGGGCCTACCGGTGCCGGAGAAGACCCAGCTCGTGCGCATGATGCAGGGACTGGGGCAGGTTCCGTTCGATCCGCCCAACGTCAAGGGTTGGCCGGGTGGCGAAAGCTGGATCACCACTCATACGCTGCTGCTGCGCCAGCAGTTCCTGCGGCGGATCGTCGAGGCGACGACGGTTGCGTCGATGGAGGGGGGCATGGCGATGGACGCGCGTCCGAACCGCCGCGCCGACCGCCGCCAGCAGATTCCCGGCGACGACAGCACAATGCAAATGATGGAGCCGCGTCCCGTCGAAGGCCGCAGCCTGCGCAACGCGGGAGGCGCGGCGCGTCTCGGCGCGAGCCTGGACGGCACCGACTCCGTCACTCTCATCCGCACTCTGCTGCCGCGCACGCCGATCGACCCGGTCGATGCCACGGCCCCGCCGGGTGTCGTGGTCGCGGCGGCCATGCTCGATCCCACCTACCAGTTGAAGTGAGGGGCGCGCCGTGGGCCGGGTCCTGCTGCTGGTCGAACTCAAGGGCGGCAACGACGGCCTCAACACCCTCGTGCCTTACGCCGACCCGAAATACCGCGAGTTGCGGCCCGTGGTGGGCGTCACGCGCGAGCGCGTCCTGCCGCTCGACGAAAAGATCGGGTTGCACGACAAGCTCGAGCCCTTGATGGAGTCATGGAAGGCCAGGGACTTCGCGATCCTTCAGGGCGTGGGCTATCCCTATCCCAACCGCTCGCACTTCCGCTCGATCGAGATCTGGGACACCGCGTCTTCCGCGAACCAGACGCTGAGCGAGGGCTGGATCGCCCAGGCCTTCCAGGGCGCCAGCCTGTCCAAGGGCGCCGCCGTCGACTGCATCGTGGCCGACACCAACGCGCTGCCAGCGACCGGCCCGTCGCTGCGCACCATCGTCATGCAGGATGCCGAGAACTTTCTGCGGCAGGCCGAGACCATGAAGGAGCGTGGCGGCAAAGGTGATGGAGGCAATCCGGCGCTGCGTCATGTCCTCGCGGTGCGTCAGGAAATCAACGCGGCAGCGGTGGACTTGCGCGACAAGCTGCGGGCGGCGCCCACGCCGGCCTATGCCTACAGCCAGGACAGTGGGCTCGGCCGTCAGCTCGATCTCGCGACGCGCCTGCTGGCGTCGAAGGTGCCGGTGGTTGCCGTAAAAGTCGCCCTGGGCGGCTTCGACACGCACGCCAACCAGATGCAGACGCACGAGCGCCTGCTCGGCATCCTCGCCACCGGCCTCGCGACGCTGCGCAAGAACCTGATCGCGAGCGATCGCTGGAGCGACGTGGTCGTCATGACCTATTCGGAGTTCGGTCGCCGGGCGCGACAGAATGCCAGCGGCGGCACCGACCATGGCACGTCGGCGCCGCAGTTTATCATGGGCGGCGGCGTGAAGGGCGGCCTCTACGGCGCCTATCCGTCGCTCGGCGACTTGCAGGACGGCGACCTCCGGTACAGCGTCGACTTCCGCAGCGTCTTCGCTACCGTGGCGCGGGGCTGCTGGGGCCTGCAGCGCGACTTCGGCCTGCGTCAGCCGCAGCGTCTCGACTTCCTCGCCTAGGCGCGGCCCGTCAGCTCCTGCCGGACCGAGCCGCGCTCGGCCTCGATGCGGATGAACCAGAGCAGCAGTGCGGCGATGATCTTGATCGCCACCGGCAGCACGATGTAGACGAAAATCAGCGCCGTGGTGCCGTAGAGGCCCTTGGCCGGGTTGAAGCCCAGCATTGCCGCCACCGGCAGCGACCCCGCAGCGCCGATCGCAGTCGCGAGCTTGGTCGAGAGCGCCCACAGGCCGAAGTAGGTGCCCGTCTTGCCCCGGGAGTCGCCGCCTTCCTGGGCGTTGATGACGTCGGCCAGGATCGACGGCGGCAGGCCGTAGTCGGCGCCGATGCCCATTCCGGTGATCACCGAGATGGCCAGGAACCAGTAGAAATCGCCGGGACCGATGAAGATGGCGAGGGCCATCGCAACGGCGGTGAGCACCATGCCGATGAACCAGGCGGCGGCCTTGCTGAGACGGCGTGACAACAAGAGCCACAACGGCACGCTGGCGGCGCCGGCGATGAAGTAGGTGAGCAGGATGATGCCCGCCTGCAGCTTGCCGCCTTTTAGCACGTGCTCGACATAGAACAGCATCACCGTCACGGCTACGCCCAAGGCCGCGCCGTTCACGACGAAGACCAGCAGGAGGCGGCGGAACAGCCGGTTCTTCAGCGGCTGGAAGAAGGTGACGAATATGTTGCGGTTGGCGTGGATAACCGGCGGATGGACGGAGGGTCCCGCCCAAATCATCGTGGGCGCCGAGAGTACGAGCAGGATGGGCAGGAAGACCAGCCCGAGCATCGCGTAGCCCTGGCTCTCGCCCAGCGTGGCCGTGAGATAGGTCGGTAGCACGACGGCCAGCGTCATACCGAGCAGACCGAACACCTCGCGGCCGACCGTCACCCTGGTCCGCTCGTTGTAGTCGTCCGACAGTTCGGCGCCGTGGGCGTGGTAGCTGATCGACACGCCGGAATAGCCGAGGTGGACCAGCAGCAGGGCGGCCAGCAGCCAGAACGCCATGAGATTGTGGTCACCCTGGATCGATTCGGGTGGATTGAAGAGCATGTAGAAGCCGCCGCCCAGGAACGGGGTCATCATGGCGACGAAGATGAGGCGGCCGCGCCGGCCGTAGCGCGTGAAGCGATCGCTGATCACGCCGATCACCGGATCCTGGATGGCGTCGACGATGCGGGCGAAGATGAAGATCGCGCCCATGATGCCGAACGAGAGCTTCACCACCTCGCCGTAGAAGTGACTGACGTTCAGCACGACCGGCAGCGCCGCCATGGCGAGCGGTAGTTGCAGGGTCGAGTAAGCGACCAGACGGTCGAACTTGATTTTCACCGGCACGGCGGCGTGCCCGGTCGATCCTGCATTCACCCGAAAAAGCCTTCCTGTCTCCGGAGCGGCTTGGCGCACTCCGTCTTCGTTGGCGACAGTTATATATGCCTGAAGTGTGCCTGCAATACGTCCGTTCGGCGCGTCTTGAAGCCTGCGGCACAATAGGCGAGGTAATATCGCCACATCCGGCGGAAACGCTCGTCGAATCCGAGCTTCGAGACCTGGTCGGCCACCCGGTCGAAGCGGCCGAGCCAGGTTTCCAGGGTGCGCGCATAATCAAGTCCGAAGCTGTAGAATTCGGCGATTTTGAGCCCGGCCTGGCGGCATTGATCGCGCAGGCTGGAGGGCGACAAGAGCATGCCGCCGGGAAAGACATAGGTCTGTATGAAATCCGGATGACGGCGATAGCCTTCGAAGAGTTCGTCGGCGATCACGATCGCCTGGACGATCGCCGAGCCGCCCGGAACCGAATGACGCTTGAGCGCCGCGAAATAGTCGGGCCAGTAGCGCTCGCCCACGGCCTCGATCATCTCGATCGAGACGATGTGGTCGTAGCGCCCCTCGATGTCGCGATAGTCGCGGAACTGCAGATCGACGCGGTCCGACAGGCCAGCCCGCTGCAGGCGGGCATGGGCGTAGTCGAGCTGCTCGCGCGAGATGGTGACGCCGGTGACCCGCATGCCGCGCCGGGCCGCCGCTTCGGCGAAGCCGCCCCAGCCGCAGCCGATCTCGAGGATGCTGTCGCCCTGGCGGGCGCCGAGCTGGGTCAGAATGCGCTCGTACTTGGCGGTCTGGGCGGCCTCGAGCGCCTTGCCTTCCGTTCCCTCGTAGAGGGCGGAGGAATAGGTCATCGTCGGGTCGAGCCACAGCCCGTAGAATTCGTTGCCGAGGTCGTAGTGGGCATGGATGTTGCGCTTCGAGCCCTCGCGCGAATTATCGTGCCGGCGATGCAGAAGCTTCAGCAGCATGTTGTGAAAGACATTGGCCCGCGTGACGCGTCCCAGCGCCTTCTCGTTGTCAGTGAGCAGCGACAACAACGCCGGCAGGTCGGGCGAATCGCAGAGGCCATCCATGTAGGACTCGGCAAAGCCGATATCGCCGTCGAGCAGCACCCGGCGGAAGAAGCGCCAATCCTTGATCTCGATTTCGGCCTGGCGTTCCGCCTGGGCCGGGCCAAAGCGGCACGTCGTGCCGTCCGGGAGCCGGACGGTCAGCCGGCCCGTCGACAGCCGGGCGAGCGACTTCAGGACGAAGCGGGCGGCAAATGACATGCGGTCAGCGGCTCACGAGCTGCGCGGGTGGAACAGGCTTGCGATAAAATCTGGCGCGCTTTCGCCAGAGTTGCAAGGCCTGCCAATGGATCCGCACCATAACGCCCACTGTCATCGTGGGATTCCCGAGGAAGCGGCGCAGCACGGTCCGGTCCGCGAGTGGTTCGCGCCGGCCCGCCACGGAGGTCGCCAGCATCAGCCCCTGGGTATCGTGATAGTTGACGTCGACGTGGGCTGCCCGATCATCCAGCCGGAAGCGGAATCGGTAGTCGCCCTCGACCGGCAGGAACGGCGAAACATGGAAGACCTTGCGGCCGTCCAGCCACGCCTCCGGTTCGATGGGGCGCCGATCGTCATGATGGACCAGGTAGCAGTGGCTCTCGCCGAAGGTGTTGTTGACCTCGCACAGCACCGCCCGCAGCGCGCCGGCACGGTCGCGGCAGAACCAGAAGCTCACCGGATTGAAGACGTAGCCCAGCATGCGCGGCATCGTCATCAGCACGATCTCGCCGTCGCAGATCTCGCCGAGGCCGTGCTCTGCCAGGATCCCGCGCAGCCAGGCCGCGAGGTCGCCGCCATCGCGCCCGCCGTGATCGGCGCGCCGGAAGGAGACGAGGCCCGGCCGGTCGAGTTTCAGCCAACGGCCGGCCGCCGTGTCGAGCGCGCCGAGGTCTAGGCAGAGATAGGCGACGCGGTAGCGGAAGGCATGTTCGCGCGGCCGCCGCCGCCGGTGCACGACCATGGCGTCGACGACCGTGTGGGAAGCCGCACCGCTCACGACGTCTCGGTCGCGATCCGCGCCGCCACCGGGAGCGGGAAGGGATCAAGGATCGGCCGGTCGGCGACCACGCGCGGCGGGTCGCCGATGCGGCGGTGCTCGTCGGGCCGCGGCCAGGGCCGGCGGACACCAAGTTGCTCGGCCACGTCGAGGCCGGCCGACAACGCGTCCTCGTGGAAGCCGTAGCCGCAGTAGCTGCCGCAGAAATAGGTGTCGCGCACGCCCTGGATGGCATGCAGGCCGCGCTGCGCGCGGATCGCCGCGGCGTCGTACATCGGATGCTCGAAGGCGAAGCGCGCGTAGGCTGTGGCCGGAAGCGGCGCGCGGCCCGGATTGACCGAGACGAACAGCGGCGTCTCCTCGGGCAGGTTCTGCAGCCGATTCATCCAGTAGGTCACGCTCACGCTCGCCTCCTCGGCCCTCGCTTTGTCAGAACGGCGGTCGGCGACATAGTTCCAACTCGACCAGACACTGCGCCGCTTCGGCATCAACGACAAATCGCCATGCAGCCAGACCTCGTTGGAGGAATAGGCAAAGCGGCCGAGCAGCTGGCGTTCCGGACCGTCGGCATCCTCCAGCAGCGCCAGCGTCTGGTCGGCGTGGCAGGCCAGAACGATCTTGTCGAAGCGGTCCCAATGGCCCGAGGCGTCGCGTACTTGAACACCAAGAGGCCCGCGACGGATGGCCCGCGCCGGCGTCGCCAGCCGCGCCTGCGCGCGCAACGGCGTGGCGATGCGCTCGACATAGGACCGGCTGCCTCCGCTCACCGTGCGCCATTGCAGTTGCGGGCCGATCGTCAGCAGTCCGTGGTTGTTGAAGAAGCGCACGAAGCTCTGGGCGGGATAGTCGAGCATGCGGCCGAGCGGCGTCGACCAGATGCACGACGCCATCGGCACCAGATAGCGGTCGCGGAAGGTGTCGCTCAGGCCGGCGTCGTCGATGAAATCGCCGATGGTGAAATCGAGATCCTCGCATTTGTCGAGCAGCCGCGGCGCGAGCCGATTGAAGCGCAGGATGTCGTGAGTCATGCGCAGGAAGGACGGACGCACGACGTTGCGCCGCTGGCCGAAGTAGCCGCCAAACGAGCTGCCGTATTCGAAGCGTCCCTTGTCGAGGCTCACCGCAAACGACATGTCGGAGGCCTCGGTCGGCACGCCGAGATGGTCGAACAGAGCGACCAGGTTGGGATAGTTGCGCTGGTTGAAGACGATGAAGCCGACATCGACCGCGCGCGTGCCGCCGGCCACCGGCGCATCGACCGTGCAGGAATGACCGCCGAAACGGTCCTCGCGCTCGTAGATCACGACCTCGTGCTTTCGGTTCAGCAACCACGCAGCGCCCAGTCCGGCAACGCCAGCGCCAATGACGGCGATCTTCATTCGATACAACTCCCTGACATTCATCGTACATACGCTGGGAGAGTCGCGACGGATGATGATGACCCCCTCGACCAACCTCTCCCCCTAGAGGGGGAGAGGAGCCTGAAAGAGAAGATCGCTCATATTCCTCTCCCCCGGAGGGGGCGAGCGGCCGCTCTAAGCTGATTTCTTAATTGTCCGGAAGGCGCCCAGCGCGCGCTCGCGGGCGGCGGCGTGGTCGACGAGGCGGGCCGGATAGACGTCCGGCGGCAGCGGCTGCCTGGCGGTCCACGGCCGGTGAATGGTTTCCGCCGGCAGGCTGGTGAGTTCGGGCACCCAGCGGCGCACGTAGTCGCCGTTGGGGTCGAACTTCTCGCCCTGCAGGACCGGGTTGAAGACGCGAAAGTAGGGCGCGGCGTCGGCGCCGGTGCCGGCCACCCATTGCCAGCCGGTGGCGTTGTTGGCCGGATCGGCATCGACCAGCGTGTCCCAGAACCAGCGCTCGCCCTGGCGCCAGTCGACCAGCAGATCCTTGGTCAGGAACGAGGCCACGATCATGCGCACGCGATTGTGCATCCAGCCCGTCGTCCACAGTTCGCGCATGCCGGCATCGACGATCGGATAGCCAGTGCGGCCGCGCCGCCAGGATTCGAGTGATTCGATGGCTTTCTCCCACGGGAAGACGTCGAACTCCGGCCGAAAATTGCGCTGCGCCAGGTCGCCGAAATGGAAGAGGAGGTTGTAGGAGAATTCGCGCCAGCCCAGTTCGGCCAGGAACTTATCGACGGCGGCGGAATGGCCGCGCCCGGTGGCGGCGCGCCAGATCTGGCGCGGGCTGATCTCGCCGATGGCGAGGTGCGGCGACAGCCGCGACGTGCCCTCGACCGCCGGCAGGCCGCGCGCCTGCCGGTAGCGCGCCAGGGCATCGTCGAGGAAATCGGTGAGGCGCCGCGCCGCCGCCGCTTCGCCCGGCGTCCACGACGCGCGCATGCCGCCCGCCCAATCGGGTGCGGTCGGCAGCAGGCGCCAGTCCGCGAGCCTGTCGCTTTCAGGCCACGTGGCGGGCGCCGGCAGGGCCCGGGGCGCCGGCAAAGTCATGTCCGGCGAGGCGAGGTTGCGGCAGGCACGCCAGAACGGCGTAAAGACCTTGAACGGCGCGCCGGCCAGGGTCTTCACCTCCCAGGGCTCGAACAGCAAGTTGGCCTTGAGACTCTCGGCGACAATGCCGCGCTGGGTGAAGAACTGTTTCAGCCGCGCGTCGCGTTCGCGCGAGCCCTGGTCGTAGGCGCGGTTCCAGTAGACCGCTTCGGCTTCGCACGCCGTCGCCAGCTCGGCGATGACGCGCTCGGCCGGGCCGCGCCGCAGGATGAGACGCGAACCCAGTGTGCGCAGCGAGGCGTCGAGCGCGAGCAGGCTGTGGTGCAGCCACCAGCGCGAGGCGGCCCCCAGCGCCCGCACGCCTTCCGTCTCCTCGCCCAGCACATAGACCGGCAGCACGGCGCGGCCCGACCCGAGGCTCGCGATCAGCGCCGGATTGTCCGCCAGGCGGAGATCGTTGCGGAACCAGATGATGGATGCCGACATGATCGGCATACGCTCCGACAGGTGGGTTGGATCACTGCTGGGAGCGCACTACTGCTATGACCGCGGACACACCGGAGCTTTGCGCATTTCCAGGCTCGCCAGGTCGGCGGTGACGGAGAGCAGGCCGGTGTCGACCGTGAGCCGGTCAAGCACGCCATTGTCGAACACCAGGGCGGTGACGCTGAACAGCGGCTTCTGGTCCTGGCGGCCGCGCGAGAAGTTCATGAACACCGGCCAGGATTTGCCGGCTGGCAGCGCCACGGGACGGTCGGCCGGGCGGGCGCCGCGGACCGTGGCGCGATCCTGTTCGGTGACCTCGACCAGGAAGACGTCGCCGGTCACCTCGGGATCGAACATCAGGGCGGGGAAGGACGCGGCCTTGGCGGCCAGCCGCTCGATCAGATGGCCGATGGCGGCGGTCGGCAGCAGGGTGGGCGGCGGCAGGGTGAACAGCGTGGGCGGGCTGGTGCCGAACACGATCTCGGCCCTGAGCTCGCCGCCCTTCTCGCCGCCTCGCCGCTGGACCCGGCCCTTGATGTCGCGCGGGTTGCCGTTCTGCGTCTGCACCAGCCCGTAGCGGAAGGCGTTGCGCGTCTCCTCGCCGTCGAGCTTGGAGGCGAGGCTCATCTTCCACGAGGCGGTGAGCGCGATCTCGGTCCTGATGTCGCGCTTGAGATGCCAGCCGGCGCAATCCTGCGCCAGGTCGTGCACGGCGGTACCGATGCGCGGCGCGTTGGCGGCGGCGCCCAGACGCAGGGTGTATTCGGCGCGGTGAGGCTGGACCTGGGCGATCGCTGACAGCGGTGACAGCACCGCGGCGGCGAAGAGGAAACTCACAACGGAACGCATGGCGGCACCTTGCGCACGGGGTCAGGGCCGGTCAATCGTGCGCGCCATGACATGGCGGCAACTTGTGGCGGGATTTTGGCCCCTGATTGGTCTGGGGCGCGGGAATCCGCCGGAGCCGGCCGCGCCGGAGCAGCAGGCCGACCTGGTGGAAGTCCACAAGGCCGAGCGCCGGCTGGAATTGAAGCGTGAGGGCAGGGTGCTCAAAACCTGTCGCGTGGCCCTGGGGTTTGCGCCGGTGCGGCACAAGGAGCGCGAGGGCGACGGCCGTACGCCCGAGGGCGCCTATGTGATCGATGCGCGCAATCCCCGGAGCGCGTTCCATCTCTCGCTGCGCGTCTCGTACCCGGACGACAAGGACAAGGCGCATGCCGCGTCGTTGGGCGTGTTGGCCGGTGGCGACATCTATATCCACGGCCAGCCCAATGGCCCGCGCAAGTGGTTCGTCGGCCATCCCGGCAAGGACTGGACCACCGGCTGCATCGCCGTCACCGACGCCGAGATCCGTGAGATCTGGTCGCTGGTGCCGACCGGCGCCCGCGTGATGATCCACCCGTGACGCTGGCCGTGAACGCTTTCGACTTCGACTGCGCCGGCGAGACCCTGCAGGCGCTGCCCCAGGGCGCGCTCTATTGGCCGGCGCGGCGGCTGCTGGCCGTGGCCGACCTCCATCTCGAGAAGGGTTCGTCCTACGCCGTCGCCGCGCGCAAGCTCCTGCCGCGCCACGACACGCGCCAGACGCTAGCCGCGCTCGCCGCTCTGATCGACGCGCTCGCGCCCGAGACCGTGGTCTGCCTGGGCGATTCCTTCCACGACCGCGAGGCCGTGGCGCGCCTGGCCGACGAGGAACGCGGCGAGATCGAGCGCCTGACTCAGCGCACGCGCTTCGTCTGGATCGCCGGCAACCACGATCCCGCACCGCCACCCGTCGGCTGGGGCGAGGTCGCAGAAGAAATCGACGAAGCGCCATTGGTATTCCGCCACGAGGCGCACTTCGGTCCGGTGACAGGCGAGGTCTCCGGCCACTGTCATCCCGTCGCAGCGCTCACCGTGCGTGGCCGCGGCTTCCGACGGCGCTGTTTCCTGACCGACGGCCATCGCCTCATCCTGCCCGCCTTCGGCGCCTATGCCGGCGGCCTCAATGCGCGGGATCCCGCGATCGCCCAGCTCTTCCCTGACGACTACGACGCCCTGCTGCTCGGCCGCGACGCGGTGCGGCGGCTGTCGTGGCGGCAGTTGCGGCCGGATGCGGTCTTTGGGTGACTGGATTTGACTGTCCCCGATTCCCGTCAAAGAGCGATCATTGACCGGATCGAAAATGGATGTCGATGATCGACAAGCGGTCGGTGCAATCCGCTCGTCTTGGGAGCCGGGTGTGGTAGGTTTTATTGTCGTGGCAACTGACAATCGGGCTGTTCGGATTTGAATAACCCCGATGAAGGAGAGCCTCATGAGCATCGCCTTCGCATCCGATCGTCGGCGCAAGGTATTGCTGGCGGTCCGAATCGGCCGTGTCTCGCAAGTTGTCCGCGACGCTCAGGCGGTACGTGACGGTCGGCAGAAATGACTGCCGGCGCGGGTCATACCGCCCGCTCGGTTTGAACCACCATGCGGGCAAAGTTGATCAAATTCCTGAAACGCTCGGTCGTACTGATTGCCGTGGTTGCCACGACACTCCTCGCGGTTCGTGCCTACGATACGCAACGCGGACCTGGTCTGGAACTCTGGCACACGCATGTGCCGCACGAGCTGCACGCCACCGACCTCGACAAGATCGACTGGGCCGCCTACCTCAAGGCCGAGGAGGCGATCTTCCGGACTCTGAAAGTGGAGGTCGTGGACAGGCTGGATGCCGAGAGCCGCGTCGCGGGCAACCGGTACTTTGACGGCAGCCCGATCTACCCCGGCAATTTCTCGCAGGATTGGAACCGCTCCTACGTTCTCGAGCCCGACGGTCCACCGGTCGGCGCGGTCGTTTTACTGCATGGTCTGACAGACTCGCCCTACAGTCTGCGCCACATTGCCCGTCGATATCGCGAGCTGGGTTTTGTCGCGGTCGCGATCAGGATGCCGGCGCATGGAACCGTGCCGGGCGCATTGACCGACGTGGAATGGGAGGATTGGACGGCGGCAACCAGGCTGGCCGTCCGGGAAGCCCGCCGGCGCGCGGGGCCACCGGCGCCGCTCCACATCGTCGGCTTCTCCAATGGCGGGGCGCTGGCGGTGAAATATGCCCTCGATGCCCTCGACGACGAGCGCCTGGCCAAGCCCGACCGCCTTGTCCTGATTTCGCCGATGATCGGCATCACGAGCTTCGCGCGCTTTGTCGGCTTTGCCGCTTTGCCTGCGATGTTGCCCGCTTTCGCCAAGGCGGCGTGGCTCGGTATCCTGCCCGAGTTCAATCCGTTCAAGTACAATTCCTTTCCCGTCAACGGCGCGCGTCAGTCGCGTCTTCTGACCGTCGCCCTGCAGGATAGAATCGCGCGCGGCGCCCGCGACGGCAGCCTGGACCGGCTGCCACCCATACTGACGTTTCAGTCCGTCGTGGACTTCACGGTGAGCACGCGGGCGATCATTTCCGCGCTCTATGCCCACCTGCCGGCAAACGGCAGTGAGCTCGTCCTGTTCGATCTGAATCGGGCGGCCATGCTCGGCCTGCTTTTGCGAAGTACGTCCGAGACCGTGCTGTCGCGCCTCCTGGCCGATCCGCCGCGGAAATTTCGAACGACGATCATAACCAATGCCGTTGCCGACAAGTACGAAGTCGTCGAACGGGTGACCGAGGCCGGCGCAGTGACCGAACAGGTCCGCGAACTCGCGCTCGCGTTCCCGGCCGGCATCTTTTCACTCTCGCATGTCGCCCTGCCGTTTCCGATGAGCGACGCCCTGTATGGGATGCAACCCGACAAGACCGAGGATTTCGGCGCCAATCTGGGGTCGATCGCGCCACGGGGCGAGCGTGGCGTGCTGATCGTCAATCTGGATGCGCTGCTGCGCGTCTCATCCAATCCGTTTTTTCCCTACCTCCTCGAACGGATCGAGGAAAATGCGAGATGAGGCTATTGATCCCGGCCTTCGATGCCCCGCCGATCCTGCAGCCAGTCTTCGACGTAGAGCCGCAGGACCGCGATACGGCCAACCGCCAGCAGGGGAGTTGCAAGGGCGATGCCCATGGCACCGAACATTGCGCCGAAGATCACGATGGCGAGCAACGTCCAGGCTGGCGGGACATTCACCGCCTGACGTTGGACCAGCGGCGCAAACACAAAGCCTTCGATGGTCTGTATGGAGAAGTAGATCACCATGGCCCAGACCAGTGTCGAGGACCCGAGGGGCATCGCAACCAGGGCCACCGGCCCCGCGGCAATCAGCGGCCCGAGATAGGGGATGAAGTTTGCCACACCGGCCTGGAGGCCGAGCAGGGATGCACCGGGCAGGCCGAGAAGGTGGAAAGCAATCCCAAGGGTGATTGCCAGGATGGAACTCCTGACGAGCTGGCCGAGCAGCCAGCCGCGCAGTGTGAGGCCCATCTCGTCCATGACCCCACGAACGCGCGCGCGCCAGGTGACGGGAAGAAGCGTGAGCGTGCCGTCGCGGTAGCCGCCCGGATTCGCGGCTAAGAACAGGCCGAGGCAAACGATGACGATCGTGTTGATGACGACTGCATAGGCTCCGCTGACGGCTCGATGGACATGGCCAAACAACCGCCCGGGATCGGCGATCAGCTGCGCCAGATCCTGGCTGCCGTCGGGGCCGAACAGATCGATGCCGAAGGGCGTCAGATGGCCCTGGAGGATGTCGATCTGGGCGTCCATCACGCGTATCAGCCCGCGCGCCTGTTCGGGCAGGTGCGCGATGCCCCAGGCAATGGCCAGCGCCGAGAGGCAGGACAGGACCAGCGCGACCACCGCGAAGCGCCACGCGCGGGCGACCGGCATAAATCGGCCAAGTCCGCGAATGCAGGCGTCGAGAAAGGCGGCAAACAGGATGCCGGCGAACAGGAGCAGCAGGCTCGACATATTGTACCAGGTGAGGGCGAGGCCCACCGCGATCGCCAGGACGACCAGGAGCGGGCCGGGCACGCTGCGCCACGCCCGCATGCCCGTCGCACCCGTGGTTGCAGACGATCGGCCTTCTGTCGTCATGTGCCTGAATCCTTCAGGATCGAGCTCGTGAGTATCGCTCCACAAGTGCTTGCGGCACAATGCGTCTCTGTTTTGGAGGTGCGCCCATGACCGAGCCCTTCGATATTCCGCGTCCCTTTTCGCTCTCTCATCTCGGCTGCGCGTGCCATCGCCCGGAACTCAGGCGGCTGACCGCGGTCGTGACGGCCGATCTCTCGCGGCGCGGTTTCTTCGCCGGCGTGGCGGGAGTCGCGGCAAGCGCCAGCCTGCCGGACTTCGCCAGCGCGCAGACCGCGCCCGTGCCCAATGCCCCGGCCACGCCGGTGCTGTTCACCAATGTGAAGCTGTTCGATGGCAAGACCACCGCCTTGCGGGAGGGCGTCGCGGTGCTCGTCGAGGGCAACAGGATCAAGGCCATCGCCTCGGGTGCCGCCGCGGCACCGGCCGGCGCGCGCATCATCGACGGCGGCGGCCGGGTGCTGATGCCGGGCCTCATCGAGGCTCACTGGCATGCGATGATGTCGACGCCGACGCTCCAGACGGCGATGACGGCCGACATCGGCTATCTCAATGTGCTGGCGGCCCAGGCGGCCGAGGCCACCTTGATGCGCGGCTTCACCACGGTTCGCGACATGGGCGGACCGACGTTTGGTCTCAAGCGCGCCATCGACGATGGTACTGCCGTCGGGCCGCGCATCTATCCATCGGGCGCCTTCATCTCGCAGACCGCGGGCCATGGCGATTTTCGCTCGCTGAACGACATCCCTCGGACGCCGGCCAGTCCCTTGAGCCATTCGGAACAGGTCGGCGTGGCCGCCATCGCCGACAATCCGGACGAAGTCCGGCTTCGCGCCCGCGAAAACCTGATGCGGGGTGCGAGCCAGATCAAGCTCATGGGAGGTGGCGGCGTTTCCTCGCCGCATGGGCCGCTCGACACCATCCAGTTCACCGGAGCAGAGCATCGCGCCGCCGTCGAAGCCGCCGAGGACTGGGGCACGTATGTGACCGTGCATGCCTACACGCCGATAGCGATCAAGCGCGCGGTCGATGCCGGGGCCCGCTGCATCGAACATGGCCATCTCATGGATGAAGCGTCGGCCAGGTTGATGGCGGACAAGGGCATCTGGCTCAGTCTCCAACCCTTCCTCGACGACGAGGACATCCTCCCGGTGGCCGGCCCGGCCAACCGGTTGAGGCAGATGGCGGTGATTGCCGGTACCGATCGCGCCTACGGCCTGGCCAAAAAATACAACATCAAGGTGGCCTTCGGCACCGACATCCTGTTCGACGCCAGGCTGGCCGGCCGGCAGGGGGTGCAGCTCGCGAAAATGGTGCGCTGGTACAGTCCCGGCGAGGCGCTCAAGATGGCGACCGGAGACAATGGCGCACTGTTGGCGCTGTCGGGATTGCGCAGCCCCTATCCGGGGAAGCTGGGTGTCGTCGAGGAAGGCGCGCTGGCCGACGTCCTGCTGGTCGACGGCAATCCTCTGGAGAACATCAACCTGATCTCCGATCCGGCGAAGAACTTCGTCGTTATCATGAAGGACGGGAGAATCTTCAAGAACCTGCTCAAGAGCTGAGCTGCTGAAGGAGCCGACATGAGCAACAGTGAAGCGGGCCGGAGCGAGGGAGCGCACACCGCCGGGATCATCCGGGCCCAATGGGTCTGGTTCATTCTGCTGGGCATCGTGTTGATGGCGGCGGGAGGCGTGGCAATCGTCCTTCCCGTGATCTCGACGATCGCGGCGGGCAAGATCCTGGGCACCGTCCTGTGTCTCGGCGGCTTCGTTCAGATCGTCCAGTCATCGAAGATCCAGAACTGGCTCGGCTTCATGTGGCACCTGCTTCTGGGCATCTTCGCCGCGATCGGCGGCGTGCTGATCTACATCGATACGCATTACGGCTTCATCGCGATCACGATCCTGATTGCGATCATATTCGCGGTCCTCGGTGTGTCGCAGATCGCTTTTGCGCTGAAGGTCCGGCGCATGGCCGCCTGGTATTGGTTTCTGGTGTCGGGCGGCATCGCCTTGCTGGCGAGTGTGCTGCTTCTGATGAAGCTTCCCTACGACCAGTCCTTCACGCCGGCGACGGTCGCGGGGGTTTCCCTCCTTTTCACGGGCTGGGCCTATGTCGCCATCACGCTCGCTTCATTGAAAGTCGGGCCGCAGCGCTGAGATCTGAACGGACGTTTTTGCGGCGCAGCAATGCGCATAAGTAGCTTTGGCATTCAGGCAAAAACGATAGCCTCGGGGCGTGAGCATCTTGGGGAGACTCCCAATGACCGTCGCAGACGCACAACCTCACGTCAGTCCTTCGACAGAACCACTGCGCGCGAAGTGCGGCTGGATCATAGCGCTCGGCGTCGTCTATCTGGTCGCCGGCGTCGTTGCCCTCTCCAGCGTTGCACTCGCGGCGGTCGCAACGGTGTTCCTGGTCGGCATCATGATGATCGTCGCCGGCGCGGCCGAGGTGATCAACGCCTTCCAGGTGAAATCCTGGAGCAAGTTCCTGCTCTGGGCCTTGCTTGGCGTTCTGTATATCGCGGCCGGCGTGCTCACCTTCGAGAACCCGCTGCTGACCGCGAAGTTTCTGTCTCTCCTGCTCGGCGTCTCTCTCGCCGTTTCGGGTATCGTGAAGATCATTCTGGCCTTCAGCATGAAGGCAGGAACATCATGGTTCGTGGTGGTCTTGTCCGGCGTGATCACGATGGCTGTCGGCTTCGTGATTCTGGCGAACTGGCCCGTGGCGAGCCTTTACATTCTGGGTACCTTCCTCGCCATTGATCTCATCTTCACCGGGATCGGATGGATCTCGGTCGGGCTGGGCCTGAGGGCCTCCGCCTAGCTGTCCTCATAGGACCATCCAAAATCCTGGAGGTGTTGAAATGAGCGCAAATCGCAGACCAATCCCCCAGATCCTGGCCTGCCTCGTCGGCATGACGGCGGCAGCTTCGGCGGCTCTTGCGCAGGCGCCCCGCAGCAGCATCGATGCCGCGGCGTCCGCCGGTGTGCCCGAGTTCCGTGATGCCAAGACCGGCCAGGTCTGGACGCCGGAGACCGTCGGCCAGGACGGCAAGCCGATTGGCCCGGACGACAAGGCGTTCAATCCGCAGGCACAGAACGTACCCGCCATGGTCGCCGAGCAAAGGGTGCGCGGCAGGCCGGTCGGGATGGTGCCGATCACGGCGGGACCGACCGTTCCGCTCGTCACCATGGATGGCGCGACGCTGAGGGCAGTGCCCGGACAGCGTTGGCAAGCCGTTCTGTATCTGGACAACAACAGCGGCACTCCGGTCGACCCGGTCGTCGAGTGCCGTTTCACGAATGCCGGCAGCACGGTCATGGACACGCGCGCCGTCGTCCAGCAGACCGGCCCCGGCGTGCGCCAGGGGC
>JAUXWB010000485.1 GCA_030684475.1 Reyranella sp.
GTCGAGGTGATCGGCGGTCGCTGGAAGGCCCTGGTCCTGTTCCATCTCAAGGACCAGCCGCGGCGCTTCAACGAACTCCGGCGATTGCTGCCGGGCATCACGCAGCGCATGCTGACGTTGCAGCTCCGGGCGCTCGAGCAGGACGGCATCGTGACGCGCACGGTGCACAACACGATCCCGCCGCATGTCGAATATGCCTTCTCCAAGAAGGGCTGGACGCTGGGACCTCTCCTCGATGCCATGGAAGTGTGGGGCGATGCCAACCGACCGCGCCGGCGCCCCAGGTAGTCATCCAAGGTAGCCTCGCGCACGCTTTTGATACAATCGAGCGGTAGGCCGGACTCCGGATGTCAGGGAAAATGGGCATGGGAGGACTGCCTCGTGCCCACCCTTTTTGTCGCCTGCCTTCGCGCATTTTCCAGCATGGTGGTGGGCTGCCTTGCCTTCCTGGCCAGTGGCACCAGCTTTGCCCAGCAAAGTGGCGCCTTCATCAGCGTCGGCGTCTTCTCCTATAAATGGAATGTCGCGCCGCCTCTCGAGGCGATCATGCCGATCGACATCCGTTGGGCCTTGATCTGGACCGGCCATCTCGAGGCCACCTTCCAAGGGGACTTCGACGCCGTGCTCCGCCAGGGCACACAGGCCTGGCAGAAATCGAAGGGCCACGCACCCACCGGGACGCTGCCCGACGAGCAGGTGGTGGAACTCGTTTCCGAGGGACTGAAGCAACGCGACGCCGTCGGCTGGGCGATCCTGCGCGACCCCGCCGTGGGCTTCGCCGTCGGCATTCCAACCAAGCTCGTGACCTTCGACGCGCCACGATCGGAGGGCGATGCCCTCGGCTATCGTGGCGAAGGCGCCGTGGTTCAATCCGTCGTCGTTCATTTCGGCGACCCGAGCTGCCGGACGATGGATGCCTATTATGCCCGCTTCAGGAAAGCGAGCTATCGCGGCCGTCAGGGCAACTGGTTCGTCGCCCTTGTCCGCATGCCCGACCATCATTCCTACGTGAAGGCGATCTGCCACGAGGCCGGCATGGTCACGACGACGATGGGCATACGGATCGAAGACGTCGAAGCCCACCGCGGGCTCTTCGCCGCCATGGCGACCAGTCTCACCATGATGCGCAACCTCGATCCCACCGCTCGGCCGCGCCCGAAGATCGAGGATCTGCCGGCGGCGCCGATGGAGACCGCAGACGGACAGGTCGCGCGCGCCCAGCCGACCGGCGCCGCGCCGGCGAACGTCGACACGACGGGGATGACCGACCGGCTTCGGCTGGTCCGGCGGGCCGGCAGCGAGCTTCGCGCCGAGGAAGTCTTCGAGAAGGCCGCTGGCGCCGTCTACATGGTGAAGGCCGGCAAGAGGATCGGCTCGGCGGTCGCCGTCAGCGAAAGCGACCTGCTGACGAACTGCCACGTCGTGGGTGACCGGACCGAGGTCTCCCTCGTCCACGACAGGAAGAAGTTGAAGGCCGTCGTCGTGTCGATGAACGTCAATGCCGACCGCTGCGTGCTCAGGACCGAGGCCAAGCTGCCGAAGTGGGTCGGCGTCCGGCCCTACGACGACATCAAGGTCGGCGAACGCGCCGTGACCATCGGCACGCCGCAGGGGCTGGAGCTCACGGTCGCGGAGGGCATCGTTTCCTCCAAGCGCAGCCAGAACGATTCCAAGCTGATCCAGACCTCGGCGCCGATTTCCCAGGGCTCGTCCGGCGGCGGCCTGTTCGACGCCCAGGGCCAGCTGCTCGGCATCACGACCTTCTACTTCAAGGCCGGGCAGAACCTGAACTTCGCCGTCGCCGGCGAGGAATTCGCCCGTCCCGACGGCCAGCCGGATTGA
>JAUXWB010000168.1 GCA_030684475.1 Reyranella sp.
AAGAAAGGCACGCCGACCATGGGCGGCCTGATGATCCTGTCCGGGGTGGTGGTCTCGACGGTGTTGTGGGCCAATCCGCTCAATCCCTATGTCTGGATCGTGCTGGCGGTGACACTCGGCTTCGGCTTCGTCGGCTTCTACGACGACTATCTGAAAGTGACGCAACAGTCGCATAGCGGTTTCGCGGGCAAGGTCCGGCTGCTGATCGAGGCGGTGATCGCGCTCGCCGCCTGTTACGCGCTGACCCGGCTCGGAAAAGCCCCGTTCTCGACCTCGCTGGTGATTCCCTTCTTCAAGGACGTGGCGCTGAATCTCGGCATCTTTTTCGTGCTGTTCGGCGCCTTCGTCATGGTCGGCGCCGGCAACGCCGTCAACTTGACCGACGGTCTCGACGGCCTGGCCATCGTGCCGGTCATGATCGCGGCCGCGAGTTTCGGCATGATCGCGTACCTGACGGGCAACGCGGTGTTTTCGGACTATCTGCAGATCAATTACGTCGCCGGCACCGGCGAACTGGCGGTGCTATGCGGCGCGGTGCTCGGCGCCGGGCTCGGATTCCTGTGGTTCAACGCGCCGCCGGCCTCGATCTTCATGGGCGACACCGGCTCGCTGGCGCTCGGCGGCATGCTGGGTGCGACCGCGGTCGCGGTCAAGCACGAGATCGTGCTGGCGGTGATCGGCGGGTTGTTCGTGCTGGAAGCGGTGTCGGTGATCGTGCAGGTGGTCTCGTTCAAGCTGACCGGCAAGCGCGTGTTCCGGATGGCGCCGCTGCATCACCATTTCGAGCAGAAGGGCTGGACCGAGCCGCAGGTCGTGATCCGGTTCTGGATCATCTCGGTGATGCTGGCGCTGGCCGGCCTTTCCACGCTGAAGCTGCGGTGATCGAGCGTGGTAGTCGCTGCAAATTCCGCTGTCATCCTGAGGTGCGAGCTCTTGCGAGCCTCGAAGGATGGCAAAAGCGCAAAATCGCGCATCCTTCGAGGCGCGCCGCAAGGGCGGCGCGCACCTCCAGCGACAACGGCGAAGCCGTTGCGCGGGGATGACGGCACCGCGCGCGTGTGTCTCCAATGATCCCCGTCACCTCCTTCGCGGGCAAGACGGTCGCGGTGTTCGGGCTCGGCGGCTCCGGGCTGGCGAGCTGCCACGCCTTGAAGGCGGGCGGGGCGGAGGTGATCGCCGGCGACGACAGCGCCGACAATATCGTCAAGGCCGT
Source organism: Reyranella sp. (assembly GCA_030684475.1). GTDB lineage: Bacteria > Pseudomonadota > Alphaproteobacteria > Reyranellales > Reyranellaceae > Reyranella. Next base: position 1,214 of record JAUXWB010000168.1, read on the forward strand.
GCAGGCCGGTTTCATCACCGCCGATCTGCGCACGGTGTCGTGGACGAATTTCGCGGCGCTGGTGCTGACGCCGGGCGCGCCGCTCACCCATCCGCAGCCGCACTGGTCGGTGCTGAAGGCGGGCGAGGCCGGCGTCGAGGTGATCGGCGATATCGAATTGTTCTGCCGCGAGCGGCGGCGTCATGCGCCGGACGCGCCGTTCGTCGCCATCACCGGCACCAACGGCAAATCGACCACGACGGCCTTGATCGCGCACCTGATGCAGGTCGCCGGCTACGACACCCAGATGGGCGGCAATATCGGCACCGCGATCCTGTCGCTGGAGCCGCCGCGCATGGGGCGCGTCCACGTCATCGAGATGTCGTCGTACCAGATCGACCTCACGCCGAGCCTCGATCCCTCCGTCGGGATCCTGCTCAATGTCAGCGAAGACCATATCGACCGCCACGGCACGCTGGAACATTATGCCGCCGTCAAGGAGCGGCTGGTCGCCGGCGTGCAGCAGCAGGGCACCGCGATCGTCGGCGTCGACGACGGCTGGAGCCGCAACACTGCCGACCGGATCGAGCAGGCCGGCCAGCGCGTGGTCCGCATCTCCGTGAAGAACCCGCTGGCCGACGGCGTCTATGTCGAGCGCGAAGTGATCCTGCGCGCCGCCGGCGGCGCCCGCAGCGAGAT
>JAUXWB010000491.1 GCA_030684475.1 Reyranella sp.
TCGCGGGCCATCTCCTTGGTGTCGCGGCTGGAGAACCAGGCCGGCTCATAGTCGACATAGTCGAAATCGAACAATTCATCGTCACGCTTGGACTGCCAGGCGACGCGCTCACCGGCGTGGCCCTTCTCCTTCTCGGCGGCCGTGGTCTTGGTGGCCGGCGCCGGCATTTCGAGCCGGAACCTGAGATCGCTGCCGACAACGGTCTGCCAATCGGCAGGCTGCGCGTCGGCGGGCTGCGCACTCGCCATCAAGGGCACCATCAGGAAAGAGGAAACGAGGAGACGACGCTTCATGACGCCGGGCTTCATGACGCCGGGCTTCGTGCTGGGGGCACGAGGTCTTTGCGGCCCGACCAATCCCAGGCGACGCCGGTACGCGAGATGCCGAGCAACAGGCCGTGCAGTTCCTTCGGGTGCACCCAGCCGCCGTCGGGCTCGGTGACAGGATCGGCGCCGCGCGGCGTATAGCGGGCATTGGCATCGAGCAGGCGCTGGCGCACCGCCGGCCAGTCATGGACCTCGACGTAGCACATGTAGAGCGAGTCGCCGTGCTTGTGGGCGTAGCGGCCCATGGCGTGCACGTTGTCTGTGACCTGGCTCAGTTCGATGCGGTCGAGCCGGTTGGGTGGATCGAACAGGGTGAGCGTGCCGATGTAGCCGAAGCGTTCGCTGCCGATCTCGCTGAAGCGCGCCGGGTCGAGGCCGAACAGGCCGGCATAGACAGCCGCGACGCGACGCCAGTCGCTCAGCAGCGTGTTGGTCGTCTCGTATAGGAACGACACCGGACCGACGCGCGGCCTATATGTGCTTTCGGAAATCACGATAGGCAGGCCGAAGGTGGCCTCAACGCCGAGATAGAGCTGCTCGGCGTCGCGGTCATAGGCGATGCCGAGCCCTTCCCAGCGCCTGGCCATGCTGTCGAGGTCGGCGGTGCAGTACCCCGCCGTCATCAGCCCCTCGCCGCGCCTGGCGAGGAAATCCTGGGTGAGGCCCGCGCCGTCGGCCTCGCAGAGCTCGAACTCGCTTTCGCCGACCGCGAGGATCGTCCGCCTGGCCGCGAGATGGCGGCTGTGGTCGCGGCGCGCGACCTCGCAGCCGAGCAGCTGGCTGTAACGCTGCGCAGCCTTGGCGGCGTCGTGGACGGCAATCTGGACGCGATCGCAACGGTCGAGCATGGACCGACTCTACCTCAGTAGGAATACTCGCGGAACAGCGGCGCGAAGGCGCCTTTCCACTCTCCCTGCCATTTCGCCAGCAGTT
>JAUXWB010000500.1 GCA_030684475.1 Reyranella sp.
TCAGGCGGATCGGCGCACGAACAATCGACGCCCTCTGGCGGGCCATCGGCGACATCTGCGCCCTCTACTCCCAGCACGAATGCTGGAACTACCTTAAAGACGCTGGCTATGCGCCTGATTAAACGCTCGATGCTCTAGGGCGCGCGGTCCATTTCCCTGTTCGGCGGCACTGGCTGGCCGGAATCGGGCGTCGCATTGAAGATTTCGCGCAACACGCCCGGTGTCACCGCCGACATCATGCTGATGTTGCTCTTGAGGTCATCGAACGGTCCCTCGAGGCTGTAGGAAACTGCGAAAAGGCCGCCGTCCTTGCCGCCGGTGAGCAGCGGCCCGAGCAGAGGGACGTTCGACAGGAGATTGTTGAGCGCGAAGGCCGGCACCACCACGCCGCGCAATTGCGCCCTCTCGCTGGCGAGATCGAGCCAACCCTGGGTCGTGAGGCCGATCGAGCGACCGCTGGTGCGGCCATTCTTCACGTCGATGCGGTCGGCGACCTTGACGAGTTTGGCTTCCAGGCCGTCGAACTGCTGGGTGGCATCGCCGGCGCGACCCAACGCCTCGATCGCGGCATTGAGCGTGCCAATGCCGGCGCGCGGCGTCACGACCTGGAGGCGGTACTGTCCCATTTTCAGAGTGCCCTCGAGCGGCGGGTCGGCCCAAAGATCGTTGAAGTGGCCTTCTATGTGGAGATATCCGCCGACCAGCCCGTCGATCCAGCCGGCGTCCTTCAGCAACTGCCCGAAGTCGGCGACATAGAAGAACAGCTTCCGGTTCTTGCCCTCAGGCGTGATGCGGAAGGTCGATCCCTTGCCGCCACCCAGGGTCATGTCGGCCGAAGCGATGCGCTCGCCCACCAGGTCCAGTCGTCCGTTGAGGTAGCCCAGCGTGCCGCGCTTCACCAGAACCTGCTCGAGCTGCACCACTGCCTTCGTGCTGGAACGCGACGTGGCCGCCACGCCTTTGGGCTCCTTCGCCGCGATGTCCGCGCGCGCATTCAACATGTCGCGTACGCGCTGCAGTTCCAGCGCCTTGCCCTTAAGACTGACTTCGGCGCCAGCTGGACCACGCTTCCAGTCAATTGCGATGTCGGTCTGCCCGATCCTGATTTGCTGCAGGGTGACCTGCTGCACGGCATTGTCGCCGGAGAACCGCACCTGGCCTTTGCCCTGCAGGCCATTGCCGCGGCCATCGAAGTCGGCCGTCGTGAGTTTGCCGCCGGCCGCGAGCTTCAGCGTCATCGCAAGCTGACCCTCGGCGCCCGGATCCTTCGTCCAGAGGAGCAACGGGATCGCGAGCTTCGCTCCTTTGAGATCGAAACGCCCAGTCACGTCGCCGGTACCGTTTGTCGCCACTTGATATCGAAGCGTGATGCCGACCGGCCCCGTCACATAGGGCTCCGGCGACGGGAAGCCCGCCTTGGCCACGAGGGCTGCAGGCACCGTCCCTTTCAGATCGTAGCGGCGGCGAAACGGCACCCTGGCGCCATAGAGTTCGCGCCATCCGATTTCGACGGCATTTCCGTCGAGTTTGCCGGTCCCGGTGACGTTCAGCTCAGAACTGCCGTACTTCACACGGGCCACCGCATCGCTGAGATCGACGTCTCCGAGCGCGTCCTTCAGCGAGAACCCCCGAAGCTCGGCGTCAGCCTTGACGTCGATATCCGCCACCGCCAGCGCATCTATCAGCGGGAAGGCAAGTCCGACATCGACGGACACTTCCCCGCCGACCCGTCGGTAGTCGTAAAGCACGTCCTTCGGCAGGCCGAGCTGACGTCGTGCCAGGAACTGGACGACTCGGGGTGCCGGTCCGGTGATGAGAAGCTGAATCTTTGCGTGCTGGGAAGCGTCTTGATCGAGCCCGGTCAGATCGATGGACCCGCCCGTCACGCGCAATCCAACGGCGTTGCCGCCGGCCACGTCGAAATGCAATGTCCCGCCTTCGAAGCGGGCCTTGCCGGACACGTCCTGCAATTCAGGCATGTGCGGCATGTAGCGGACGATCATGCCGCGGTAGTCCATGAGTCCGACCAGGCGATCGACCTTGAGCTGCGAGACCTCGTTGCCTGGAGCACTTAGGGTGAATTCGGCCGCGACATCTATCTCGCCGTTGCTCAAATTGGTGATCGCCCATTGCCGCCCGCCCGGCGCAAATTCCAGCGGCCAGTAGTCGCCCAGGCGGCTGACGGGAATCTTCCGGACCTCGGCGCGCCCGGTGAACACCTGGCCTTCCGGCTTCCTGGCGCCGACGCCGGTGATCAACACCACCGCGGCGCCAGTATCGAGTTCGATCTTTTCGACCTTGGCGGTATGGGACGCAGCGTCCACCAGCACGCGCGCATTGACCGACCGCACCTGGTGCGACCCAGCCAGCACGCCTGGAAGTGTCACCTTTCCATTGCCCCCGTTGATATCGATTTCGACGGTCCGAATGTCGCCTCCGCCGCTCGCCTCGACGCGCAGCCTGCCGGACAGTGAGATGTCGATGCCGCTCAGCACGGCGGCATCGGGCGACAAACCGGCGAACATCAGCGGTTTCAGCCCGTCGATATTGGCCTCGACGAAGATGCGGCTGCGGTCGCGGGAATAGAAGCCCGACAGGGAAACGTCGACCGGCTCGCCGCCGCTGCTGAAGCGGGCGCTGGCGACGATGACGACACCGTTGGAGTCGCGGGTGAGGCGGGCAGTCGCGGCCGGTGCCGTCCACGACACCCCGCTCGCAACGTCGCGTATCGTGACGCGCGCACGCTCGACCAGCACCGTGTCGAGTTGTCCAAGCAACGAGGTCTGATTGGGTTCGGCGAGCAGCTGGTCAATCAGCAGGTCGACGACCTCGCCCTGGGAGCTGGTTTCCGGGCTGGCAAGGACGCGGCGCAGCATGCCGCCCTCGCGGGCGACGTCGGCGTCGAGTATCGGCCGATCGACGATGATCGACGTCGGCAGAAACTTGCCGCGGATGACGCTGCGCGGCTCGAAGGAGAGCGCGACGCTTGGCGCCGTGGCGATGGCTTCGCCTGCCGTATTGCTGATTCTCAGTCCGCTCAGGACCAGGCGAACAGGCTCGCTGAGCCCGCCCCATTCGGCATAGACGCGCTCGGCATAGACCTTGACCTTCGCATCGGGCACATCGAAGTGCTCCGAGAATCGCGATTTGAGGAAATCGAGATCGATCGGGCCGGCCATCAGGCGGAGCGCCGCAACAGCGACAAGCACCCCCACGCCGATGACGAAACCGGTGACGACCCGCAGACCGACGCGATAGGCTCTCTTGACCAAGGACCGACACTTCCAGCTTCTTGACGACGGCGGCGCCCGCGGGCAAGCGTGCCACCGAACACCGACAACTTACCCGACCCTCACAACGTATGTCTTGGCTTTCGACCGCTCGCCTGCCGCGCCCGCATGACCTAAAGCGGCAGGCCGTGGCGTGGACCCGGTGGGACGAGAAAGCCGAGCGGCCCGGCGCCCCCGCCGAGGTCGCGCTGCTGGATGCCCTGTTCGGCAACAGCCCGCACCTGACGGAGTCGGCACTACAAAGCCCGGCTTTTATGACCGATCTGTGGCGGCGGGGCCCCGAGCCGATCCTTGGCGATCTCGCGGGCGAACTCCGAGCCGTGCGGGCGACGGCGCGCGACGGCGCGCCGCCGGCGGTCATCGCCACGGCCCTGCGCCGCCTCAAACATCGAATGGCGCTGGCAATTGCCGTCGCCGACATTGCCGAGGTCTGGCCGCTCGAGAAAATCACCGGCGCACTCAGCGACTTCGCCTCGGGCTGCCTCGATGCCCTCACCGACTCGATCCTGCTGCAACTCGCGCGCGACGCGCAGCTTGCGATCGGCACCAACCCGGACGCCGCTGCCCTCACCGTGCTCGGCATGGGCAAGCTCGGCGCTGGCGAACTCAACTATTCGAGCGATATCGATCTCATCCTGCTCTACGACCGCGACGCCCCCGCACTTGCCGGCAACGATCAGATCTCGCGCCACTTCGTGCGCGGTGCCCGTCTGCTGGTGCAACTGCTGTCGGAGACTTCGGCCGACGGCTACATCTTTCGTACCGATCTCAGATTGCGCCCCGACCCTGGCTCGACGCCGCTCGCCATGTCCGTCCAGGCGGCGGAACTCTACTATGAGAGCGTCGGGCAGAACTGGGAACGCGCGGCCATGATCAAGGCCCATCCGGTGGCCGGCAACCGCGCGGTCGGCGCGGCCTTCCTGGCGGACATGCGACCCTATATCTGGCGCAGGCATCTCGATTTTGCCGCGATCCATGACATACATTCGATCAAGCGGCAGATCGACGCCCATCGCCGCGGCGGCACCGTCAAGGTCTTCGGCCACAACGTGAAGCTGGGGCGCGGCGGCATCCGAGAGATCGAATTCTTTGCCCAGACCCAGCAGCTCATCTTCGGTGGTCGCGATCCGTCGCTCAGGCTGCGCGGCACCTGCGAGACCATCCGGGCTCTGTCGGTGACAGGACATGTCGCGCCTGCCGCAGCCGAGGAACTGATCGAGGCCTACGGCTTCCTCCGCCGCATCGAACACCGCCTGCAAATGGTCGACGACCGCCAGACACACAGCCTGCCGGCCGACGAGGCCGGCGTGGCCGCGATCGCGACTTTCCTCGGCTACCCCGACTCGGCGGCGTTCCAGCAGGCCCTGCTCGATCGGCTGCGTTGCGTCGAGGGCCACTATGCCCGACTGTTCGAGGAGGCGCCGAGCCTGGCGGGTCCCGGTGGCAACCTCGTCTTCACCGGCACCGACGACGATCCCGGCACACTCGAGTCGCTTCGCGCCATGGGTTTCCGTGATCCATCGGCTGCCGCCGGTATCGTGCGGCGATGGCATCACGGCCGCTACCGCGCCACCGCGACTGCGCGGGCGCGCGAGTTGCTGACCGAGCTGATGCCGGGCCTCCTGAAGGAACTGGGGTCGACCGCCGCGCCCGACCAGGCGCTGCTCAACTTCGATCTCTTCCTTGCCAACCTCCCGGCGGGCGTGCAGCTCTTCTCGCTGTTCAAGGCCAACCCGGCGCTGCTCGAGCTGCTTGCCACCATCATGGGCAGCGCGCCGGGCCTCGCCGCCCATCTCGCGCGCCGCACCCTGCTGCTCGATTCGGTGCTGTCGCCCGATTTCTACCGCCCGCTACCCTCGGCGCCGGAGATGACGGCGGAGCTGGCTAGTGTGCTGAGCCGCGTCGACCATGAGCAGGACATCCTCGATCTGGCGCGTCGCTGGGCCAACGACCGGCGGTTCCAGATCGGCGTTCAGCAACTGAAGCACATCGTGCGGCCGGCTCAGGCAGGCCTCGCCTATTCCGACGTCGCCGCCGCCACGATCTCGGCGCTGTGCGACAGGGTCGAACAGCGCTTCGCCGATGTCCATGGCGGCTTCCGTGGCCAACGCCTCGCTGTGCTCGGCCTGGGCAAGCTCGGCAGCCGGGAAATGTCGGCCACCTCCGATCTCGACCTTATCTTCGTCTACGATATCCCGCCCGACCTCGAGGCTTCCGATGGCCCGCAGCCGCTCTCGCCGATCCAGTATTACACCCGGCTCAGCCAGAAGATCGTAACCGCACTCACCGCCCACACCAACGAAGGCGCGCTGTACGAGGTCGACATGCGGCTGCGCCCCTCCGGTCGTGCCGGCCCGCTCGCCAACTCTCTGGAGGGCTTCGAGAGCTACCATGCGCAATCGGCGTGGACCTGGGAGCACATGGCGCTGACCCGAGCCCGCGTGATCCATGGGCCGCCGGGCTTGGTCGACCGTCTGGCCGACATCGTGAAGAGCACACTTTGCCGGCCACGCGATCCCGCCACGCTGGTGCGTGACGTGGCCGACATGCGCGATCGCATCGCCCGCCACGCCCCTGCCAAGAGTGCGTGGGACTTCAAGCATCTGCCGGGCGGGCTGTTCGACATCGACTTCGTGGCGCAATACCTGGCATTGCGGCATGCCGCGGCGCGGCCCGATCTGCTCGATCCGCATCCGGCCGAGATGCTGCGCCGGACGGCGGCGGCCGGCCTGATCGCGCAGGCCGATGCCGACCGGCTGCGCACCACCCGCACCTTGCTGTCGGACGTCCAGAGCCTCTTGCGGCTCACGCTCGATGGTGACGAGTCCACCTTCGACGAGACCAGCGCGCCCGAAGGCCAGCGCCGCCTGATCGCCGCCACTGAGGACGCGGCCGACCTCGACGACCTCAAGGCGCGCATCGCGTCCGAGGCCGCCACCGCTCGTGCTATATACCAGCGCGTCGTCGAGGCCCCGGCGCGCGCCGCCGGCTGGCAGTCCCGCAGCGAGGCAAAACGGAGCGATTGATGAGTGTCGAGGAAGGCAAGAAGGCACCGGATTTCACCGCCGCCACTGACGGCGGAAAGGAACTCAAGATCTCCGACCTGCGCGGCAAGCCGGTGGTGCTCTACTTCTATCCCAAGGACGACACGCCGGGTTGCACGACCGAGGCCTGCGGCTTCCGTGATGCCGCACCTGACTTCAAGAAACTGAAGGCCCAGGTGGTCGGCGTCTCGAGGGACAGCGTCACCCGCCACGACAAGTTCAAAGCCAAATACGAACTCAACTTCCCGCTCGTCTCGGACGAAGATGGCAAGATCTGCGCGAAGTACGGCACCTGGATCGAGAAGAGCCTCTACGGCCGCAAGTACATGGGCATCGACCGCGCCACCTTCCTGATCGACAAGAACGGCGTGGTCGCCAAGGTCTGGCACAAGGTCAAGGTCGCTGGTCATGTCGCCGAGGTGCAGGCGGCGCTGAAGGCCCTCTGATCGACATTTGCGGACGCGTGATGCGATGTCCTCGTCCACAAATTCGCCGCTGATACGTCGCAGGGCATAGGCATGACGTTGGAATGGGCGATATCTCATCCGGATCAACTGGTGCTCGCGGCCGCCAAGGGCGACGTCAGCCCGAAGGAGATCGAGGACTATTTCCACGGCGTCAGCCTGGAAGGCGGCATGGCCTACGCCAAGATGTTCCTCGTCGATTCGGCCAGCATGCTGAGCGACCAGAATATCAGAACATTGGGCGGCATCATCGAGAAGTACGCTTTCACCGGCAAGATCGGCCCGGTGGCGATCGTGGCAGCGACCGACGAGGCGTACCGGCAGGCCGCCGTATTCGCCTCCGCCGCCCGCGCCGAACGCCCCATCAGGGTCTTCCGAGAGCAGCTTGAGGCGGCAAAATGGCTTGTCGGCATGAGGGACGGCATCCAATCCGCCGATGACGGGCACTCGACGTCGATCACAGATCCTGGTGAACACCGCCACAACTAACCGTTTCCGCGGACTGACCTTTCGCATCTCGGTCGCTTGCGGAAACGCCGACAAGGGCAGCTGCTCGAAAGACAACCCCAGTAGATGAAGGGAAATCCCCACCCGCCTCGCAAAGGGCGCATCGTACCGGCCTGTCAACTCCATCACTGCCTCTCATGCACCGACAACCTTGCCGCCGGCCCGCGGCCTGCTTACGCTGAGTGGTGAAACGCCCACGAACGGGACAGGAACAGCAGCCATGACCAACGACAATCCCGACAACAAGTGGATCGGCAAGCGCACCCCGCGGCCCGACGGCGCCGACAAGGTCACGGGACGGGCGGCCTATGCCGCCGACACCAATATGCCCGGCATGATCTGGGGCAAGGTGCTGCGCAGCCCGCATGCCCATGCCCGCATCAAATCGATCGATACCGCGAAGGCCGAGGCACTGCCGGGCGTCAAGGCGGTCATGACCTCAAAGGACATCATCGATTTTCCGATCGACAAGGGTCCGGTGATGCTGGGCATCCAGGACATCCGCTGGATGTGCCGCAACGTGATGGCGCGCGACAAGGCCCTGTTCCACGGCCATCCGGTGGCTGCGGTCGCCGCGACCACGCAGGAGATCGCCGCGGCTGCCTGCAAGCTGATCGAGGTCGACTACGAGGTCCTGCCCTGGGCGATCGACGTCGAGGACGCGATGAAGCCGGGCGCCACCCCCCTGCACGACCATGTCAAGTTCGAGGGCAAGCCCTCCAACATCGCCGGCACGCTCGAGCACAAGAAGGGCGACATCGAGGCCGGCTTCAAGGAAGCCGACGTGATCGTCGAGCGCAGCTTCAAGACCGAGGCCGTGCACCAGGGCTACATCGAACCGCATGCCTGCCTGGTCAGCGTCACCGACGGCAAGGCCACGATCTTCAGTTCGAGCCAGGGCCAGTTCATGGTCCGCGCCATGACCGCGCTGCTCACGGGCGTGGCGCAGAGCGACATCCGCGCCATTCCGGCCGAGATCGGCGGCGGCTTCGGCGGCAAGACCATCATCTATCTCGAGCCGCTGGCACTGGTGCTGGCCCGCAAGTCGGGCCGGCCGGTCAAGATGGTGATGAGCCGCGAGGAAGTGTTCCGCGCTTCCGGCCCGACCTCGGGCTCGAAGAGCAAGGTCAAGATCGGCGCCAAGAAGGACGGCACGATCACCGCCGCCCAGGGCACCTACTGGCTGCAGGCCGGCGCCTTCCCCGGATCGCCGATCCGCGGCGCCGCCGGCTGCGCCTTCGGACCCTACGATATCCCCAACGCCTATACGCTGGGCTACGACGTCGTCTCCAACCGCTCCAAGGTCGCGGCCTACCGCGCCCCCGGCGCGCCGATCGGCGCCTATGCCGTGGAGTGCGTGCTGGATGAGCTGGCCGAGAAGCTCAAGATGGATCCGCTCGAGCTTCGCCTGAAGAATTCTGCCAAGCAGGGCACCAAGGCGGTGCATGGTCCGGTCTATCCGATCATGGGCTACCAGGAGACGGTGAAGCAGGCGCTCGCCCATCCGCACTACAAGGCGCCGCTCAAGCCCAACCAGGGCCGCGGCGTGGCCTCGGGCTACTGGTTCAACGCCGGTGGCGAATCGAGCGCCAACATGAGCATCAACGAGGACGGCACGGTCGTGGTCATGACCGGCCATCCCGACATCGGCGGCTCACGCGCCTCGACCGCCAACATCGCCGCCGAGCTATTGGGCATCCCCCACAGCAAGGTCCAGGTGCTGATTGGCGACACCAGCAGCATCGGCTTCTCGAACCTGACCGGCGGCAGCCGCGTCACCTTCGCCTCGGCGATGGTGGTCACGGACGCAGCGGAGAAGGTCATCACCGACCTCAAACGTCGCGCCGCCAAGATCTGGAAGATCGATCCCGAGGCGGTCACCTGGGACAACGGCGAGGCCAAGCCCGCCGGCGACAACGCCGGCAAGTTCGATCCGCTGTCTCTGGCCCAGCTCGCCGCAAGAGCGACCGAGACCGGCGGGCCGATCGGCGCCGGCGCCTCGACCAACACAACGGGCGCCGAGGGCGGCTTCAGCACGCACATCTGCGATGTCGAAGTCGACCGCGACACCGGCCGCGTCTGGGTCACGCGCTACACCGCCTTCCAGGACGTTGGCCGGGCGATCCATCCCGACTACGTCGAGGGCCAGATGCAGGGCGGCGTCGCCCAGGGCATCGGCTGGGCACTCAGCGAAGAATACATCTACGACAAGAACGGCCGGCTCGATAACGCGGGCTTCCTCGACTATCGCATGCCCGTCACCTCAGACCTGCCGATGCTCGATGCCGTCATGATCGAGATCCCCAACCCGAAGCATCCGCAGGGCGTCCGCGGCGTCGGCGAGGTGCCGCTCGTTCCGGTGATGGCGGCAGTCGCCAACGCGCTCCACAACGCGCTCGGCCTGCGCTTCTACAGCCTGCCCATGTCGCCACCCAAGGTGCTGGACGTGCTCGAGCCGGTGGCGAAGGCCGCCGACTAGGCCACCTGCTCAACCGCCGAGCTGCTTCTTCAGCTCGGACCAGCGGTCGAGGATGGGAAGGATCTTGTCTTCATTCTCGGCCGGCAGGGAGAAGACGATGCGGTCGATGCCGATCTTCTCGCAGAGCCGCAGGCGCTCGATGTTGTCGGGCACGCGGAAGACGCTGATGGGCAGCGTGGCGGGATCGCGCCCCGCTTCCTTTGCCATCGAACGGAACTGGTCGATGACGCCCATGCCGTCCCGCTCCAGCCAGTCGTCGCGGGGAATCCAGCCGTCGCCGTAGCGGATGGCGCGCCGCGCGGCGTGCGGGAAGCCGCCGCCGACGATGATCGGCGGATGCGGTGTCTGCCGGGGCTTGGGCCACTGCTTCATCTTGTCGAAATTCACGAACTCGCCGTGATACTCGGGCTCCTCGTTAGCCCAGATCGCCTTCATCGCCTCGATGCGCTCGCGTGCCAGCTTATGGCGTGTCTTGAACACTGCGCCGTGGTTCTCGATCTCGTCCTGGTTCCAGCCGTTGCCGACACCGAACAGGAAGCGGCCGCCCGAGAGCTGGTCGATGGTCGAGACCATCTTGGCCGTCACGATCGGGTCGCGCTGGATCACCAGCGCGATGCCGGTGCCGACCTTGAGCTTGCTCGTCACCGCAGCGGCAGTGTTCAGTGCCAGGAACGGGTCCATGATGTCGTAGTAGGGCCGGATCAGGCCGCCGCCCGCCGGATAGGCCGTCTTGCGCGACGACGGAATGTGCGTGTGCTCGGGCACCCACAGCGATTCGAAGCCGCGCTCCTCCAGCGCGCGTCCGAGCGGCGCGGGCTGCATGGAGTCCGTCGTAAAGAACATCACTGCGCCGATTTTCATGGTCCTGGTCGCTCCCCCTCATTTCAACTCAGTGGCGTTTCCGACCTCCACGACCCGTGGAGGTCGGGAGTCCGCCGGAACAGGCTTTAAGTCCTTGTTCCTCTTGGCTTTTCGCCCGACGCGGTAGACCGCTTCGTGCGCGGCAGAAGCGGGCAAAACCAGAATCGCATTTTCCGTTCCGGCAGCGGATGACTCACAAATCCCCTAGACAGGAAATATAGGAAACGGACGACTTCCTGTCAAGAGGGCCGGCTCAGGCCTTGAAGCCCGCCGGCGGCTCGCAGGGCGTGGTGCCCATCACGCCGGGCGACGAGACTTCCAGGATCTCCATCGCCTCCGAGGTCCGGATCTCGTTATGGCGCAGGTAGCCCGGGATGAAGAGCGAATCGCCCTCCTCCACGCGGATCGTCTTCCCGTCTTCGAACTCCAGATCGACCCAGCCCTTGATCATGTAGATGAACTGGCCGTCGCACTCATGATAGTGCCAGCCGGTCGGCCGGCTCATGCCCTGGCTCGAACTCATCACTTGGGCGCGGAGCGCGCCGGCGCTGGCGTCGGCGACACCGAGGTCTCGATACTTGAAGAAGTCGCGCCGCCCCTTGACCAGCACGGGCTCGCTGGCGCGGGCATGGGCGACTTTCTGTCGGGACGTGGTCTTGGTCGGCTTCTTGACGGCGGTGACGGACGGCATTGTTTCCTCCATCTGGCTTTCGACAACACTGATGCAGACTATTCCCACGGCCACTTGAAGCCGCGCCGCGCCAGCGGCGGAGGTGCCGGGGCTTGCTGCTGCTGTTGCAGCCGGCGCTGCTCCTCGGCATAGGCGCGCCGCTGCGCGTCTTCCCATTTGGCGATCGCGGGCGCGGCCTCGGTCATCAGCGACGCCTTCTGCGCCGCGGTGAAGAAACCCGTCGCGACGTCGCCGTTCATGGTCTGCCAGGCCGCTATCGTCTGGCGCGAGCGCGGACCGAACGTGCCGTCAATGCCGCCGACGTCGAAACCCAGCGACAGGAGGGCCGCCTGGAGTTTCTGCCGATCCCGGTTGGTCAGCTTGAGTTCGGCTTCTCCCGGTTCGGCGCGGGCTCTTGCCTCTTCTTCGGCTGCCTTGGCCGCGGCCTGCTCGGCTTCCAGCCGCTCGCGCTCGCGCGCCGCCGCTTCCTCGGCCAGGCGTTGTTCCTCGGCCTGGCGACGCGCCTCGTCGGCCTGACGGTTGGCCGCTTCGCTGGCCTGCGCCGCAGCCGGTGCCGGCGTCGCCGCAGCCGGCGAGGATGGGGCCACGGCATCGTGAGCGCGCGGCGCGAAGACCGCATAGCCCGCGCCACCACCCACGACGAGCAACGCCACGGCCGCCGCCGCGAGGACCATCGGCTTGTAGTGCCTGGCCGGCGCCGGCGTTGGGGCTGGCGTCACCTCCGGCGGCGGCGCCGAGGTCCCGGGCGTGCCGCCCGACATGACGATCGTCCGTTGAGTCTGCCGTGACGTGCTGTCGGGCACCTTCCAGACGCCGGTAGTCAGGACCCGCCGCCAGGCATCGATGGTCTGTGGCCGCGCGTGGGCCTGGAGCAGCATGCCGACATCGATCGCCGCCAGGAGAGTCAGCGCATAGTCGGCGCCCGCCGTGTCGATCGAAACAGCCGAATCGTCCTCCAGCAGGCGTTCCAGGGCGCTGGGCGGCGGCTTGCCGGTGACGCAGGCATAGAGCGTCGCCGCCAGCCCATAGATATCCGTCCACGGTCCCTGCTTGCCGGCGCTCGACTGCTCGGGGGCGGCGAAGCCCGGCGTGAAGATGGCGGTCATCGCCTGTGTACGGCCGGCGATGTCCGCCCGCGAGGCGCCGAAATCGATCAGCGTCGGCGCGCCGTCAGGCCCCAGCATGATGTTTGCCGGCTTGATGTCGCGGTGCAGGAAACCGACGCCGTGAATCTGTTCGAGGCCGTCGAGCAACGGCGGCAGGATCTGCTCGATCGTGGCCTGCGGCAGGCGGGTCTCGCGCTCCAGGCGTTGGGCGAGCGTCTCGCCTTCGAGAAGCTGCATGACGACATAGGCCGTGCCATGTGCCTCGAGGAAATCGTGAACCCGGACGACCGCCGGCACATTGCTCAACTTCGCCATGGTCCGCGCCTCGTCGAGGAAGCGGCTGCGCCCCCAGACGAAATCCTTGGACACTTCGGTCGAGCGCGGCAGCACCTGGGTGTCGCCCTGGCGGATCGCGAGGCCGCTCGGCAGATACTCCTTGATCGCGACATCGCGATGAAGCTGGGTGTCGTGACAGCGATAGGTGATGCCGAAGCCGCCCTCGCCCAGCACCGCGAGGATCTTGTAGCGTCCGATCACGAGCCCATTGGCCAGCGCCGAGTGATACTCGGGCCGGTCAATTGCGGATTTCTCGGTCGTCCCCTCGGTCACGTGCAGTCCTCGGCTCTTGCGGGGAGCCTACCGCCCAAATCGCGGTTCGTCACCGCCCGGCCTTCGGTCGTTGCTGGGCGAACGCCCAGCCTCACCCCTTCTTCGGCGACCAGCCGTAGATCTTCTGCAGGGACTCGCCCATCAGCATCGCGCGGTCGCTGTCGGAGAGGCGATCGGTGACGCGGAACGACTCGACGCCTTCCTTGTAGGTGAGCAGGTTGACCGCACGCGTCCAGTCGGTGCCCCACATGCAGCGGCCGATACTGAAGGCCTCGAAAATGCTTTCCAACGGATCCCAGATGTCCCGGAAAGGATACTTCTCGTGGCTGAGCGTGCAGGCGCCACTAATCTTGACCACGATGTTAGGATGGGGTGCCAGCGCCAGCAACTTGGGCAGCTCGACCCACGGCTTGGCCGGTGCCGGCGGCGCGAAGGGCTGTTCCAGCCCAAGGTGATCGATCACCAGGGTGGTGTCTGGATTTCGTTTGGCGAGTTCGCCCACCTGCTCCAGGCGCCCACGCGCCAGCAGATTGACCGGCAGGTCGTGCCTGGCTGCAGCGGCGAGGACCCGGTTGATGCCGGGGTCGGCGGCATCGGTCGAGACCTCGGGCGTCATCATGATACGGATGGCCACCGTGCCCTCCATCGCCGCCCACTCCGCGATCGTGTCCTCGACCTTGGGATCATTGGCGTTGACGGGTTTGATGACGCCGAAGCGGCCGGGATGCGCCTTCTGCACCGCGACGGCATAGCTCGCGTCCCAGCGGTACATCGTATAGACCGAGACCAGCAGCGCGCCATCGACGCCGACCTCGTCCATCGCCTTGATCATGTCGGTCGCCGTCACTTCCGGTGGCCCAGCGAGCACGGCGTGCCACGGGCGGCCGGGATGGTTGCGCTCATAGCAGTGAACCTGGACGTCGATTGTCGGCATGCGGTCTGGCCTCCCACTCATTGGTTGTCAAAACTATGGTGCTGCACAGCAGGCTTCAAGAGCCGGTGAGCCTGCGTCGCCCGTGCCGCACAGTGAACCCTTCAGCCGCAAATCGATCACAGCGTTGACGGCAACCGCCGGCGCGGCGCAGGCTCCGCCAACATGGGCATCTCCGCACGACAGTGGTTAATCCTTCTGTGCGTGCAGTTCACGACGATCCTGTTCGGCCTCACCGCGACCAGCGTCACCGTGATCCTGCCTCAGCTCAAGGGTGCGCTGTCGGCGACTCAGGAGCAGATCTCCTGGGTGCTCACCTTCAACCTCGTTGCAACGGCGATCGCCACGCCGCTCACCGGCTGGCTTGCGGCCAAGCTCGGCTGGCGCACGCTGATGGCCTGCTCGGTGGCAGGCTTCACGGTGGCGTCGATGATGTGCGGCCTGGTCCAGTCGCTCGAAGCGATGCTGGCGCTCCGCGTGATCCAGGGCGCGTTCGGCGCGCCGATCTTTCCGATGGGTCAGACCATCCTGCTGGCGAGTTTCCACCGCAGCCAGCATCCCTTCATCATCATGATGTGGGGAGTGGGCGGCGTCATGGGGCCGATCCTGGGACCGACCTTCGGCGGCCTGGTCACTGACATGATGAGCTGGCGCTGGACGTTCTTCCTGATCCTGCCGCTTGGCGCTGTGGCCTTCACGGCGGTGTTATTGGCGCTGACCGACCGCGAGAAAGGAACAGCGCAGCGCTTCGACTATGTCGGCTATATCTTCATCGCCATCGCGATCGCGGCGGTCCAGCTCGTGTTCGACCGCGGCCAGCGCAACGACTGGTTCGACTCGCCCGAGATCATCGCCGAGTGCGTCATCGCCGGTTTGTTCGCCACCATGTTCGCCATCCACATGGCCACGGCACGAGCGCCGCTGTTCGACATGGCCACCTTCCGAGATCGCAACTTCTCCGTCGGCATCGCCGTCGCGCTGGTCATGGGCATGCTGCAATACACGCCCATGGTCCTGTTCCCGCCCCTCCTGCAAGAGCTGCTCGGCTATCCCGAAACGATGATCGGCTACCTGATCGCGGCGCGCGGGCTCGGCAACCTCGCCTCCTTCTGCGTCGTGGCCCAGCTCACGCGGCTCAACCCCCGCTTCTGCCTGTTCCTCGGTTTGGCCATCCAGGCCTTTGCCGGATTCTGGATGGCCTCGCTCGACATCAACCTCACGGCCAACGACGTGATGTGGACCAATATCCTGCACGGCTTCGGGTTCGGGCTCTGCTACACGCCCATGGCGGTGCTCGCTTTCTCGACCATGCCGGGCCCGCTCCTGACCCAGGGCAACGCCATCTTCGCCCTGGTACGCATGCTCGGCAGCAGCGTCTTCATTTCGGTGACCCTGGTGGTGTTCGCCCACGCCAGCGCCGAGGCCCATGTCAACCTGACGAGCGGCATAACCGTCTTCTCGCAAGACCTTATAGCGCCCTGGATCAATGCCTTCGGACACACCGGGGGTCGAGCAGAGGCGGTATTGAGCGCGGAAATCCAGCGCCAGGCCGCGATGATCGGCTACCTCAACGCCTTCTACCTGATGACGCTGGTCCCGCTCCTGACGATGCCACTCGCGTTGTTATTCGCGGTCAAGCGCCGCTGATCGGGATTTGCCTGACGCCCATGGCGATGGCGCCGATGGCAAGCCAGCCGTAGCGCAGGCCGAGGTCGCGCAGTTCGGCGATCCGGGTGGCGAACTGGAGGAAGGCATAGCCGCCGAGTGCTGCGACCAGGTACGACAGAAGGACCAGCGCGTAGTTGTACTTCGCCGGCAATGCCTGCGAGGGATCGACGCCCAGGGCGAAAAAATCAGAGAGATTGATCAAAGCAAGGGCCGCCACTGGCGCAATCCGCAGATGACTATTAATAGCACGATGCCGAGGCGATCGCTACGCCATGCGCGTCACGCCCCGCGATTGACCCGCCGCCACAGGCCCCGCACCCCGACGCCCAACGCCAGCGCCCCCCCGATCAGGAATCCGCTCGAGTAGCCACCGGTGAGCGACAGCGCGGCGCTGAACAGCAGCGGCAGGACCAGCGAGCCCGCGTCGCCGAAGGCCAGCACCGCGCCGGTCGTGGCGCCGATGCGGCCCGGCGGCGACAGCCGCGCCACTTCGGCCAGCAGCACGCCATGCCAGCTCACCGCAGTCACACTGAGCGAGGTGGCGATCGCGGTGGCGGCCCATGTCGGCCAGGCGGGATCGATCAGTGCCGTCAAAACTGCGGCGCCCGCCATGCCGACGCCCAGCAGCGCCAGCAGGGTCGCGGGCCGCACCAGGCGCGAGGCGAGCCAGCCCCAGCCGATGCGGGCCGGCACCGCGACAGCGACGGCGATGGCGAACACCAAGCCGGCGCGTTCGAGGTCGTAGCCGAGGCCGCGCACGAGATAGAGCACGAAGAAGCCGGTGAAGAGCGACTGCAGACCGACGAAGCTGAACATGGCCACGCACATGGTGCGCAGCGCGGGATCGCGCAGGACGCCCGCAACGTTGGCGCGGATGTCGGCCGGCGACAGCGGCTGCGCGGAATTGCGGTCGGTGTCGAAGCGCGCCCGCAGCGGCTGCAGCGCTACGACCGTGAGCAGGCAGAGGCCGGCGATGACCAGGAGCGCGAGCCGCCAGCCGCCGGCCACCACCAGCGCCGGGGCCATGACTCCCGCCAGCATCAGCCCGGCCGGCACGCCGGTCTGCTTGATCGAGAACATCAGCGGCGCGAGGTTCCGGGGCGAGAGCCGGCCGAGCAGGTGCGAACTCGAAGGTGTCGACAGTGCCTGGCCGAGGCCGCCCACGAAGGCACCCAGGGCGAACAACGGTAACCAGCCCGCGGTGGTGACAGCGAGACCCGCGCCGAGCCCCAGCATGCCGACCTGCGTCATGCGCAGCGCCCCATAGCGCAGGATGAAGCCGCCGCAGCCCATCGTGGTGATGAATCCCGCGACCGACCCGATCGCAAGATAGACGCCGACCAGCGCCGGATCGACGGCGAGGTCGATGACGATGGCGGCGGCGATCAGCGGCACCGTCGAGCGCCCGAGAGTCGCGAAAGTCTGCTGCGCCGTCATGGCGCCAAGCGCGAGGTAGAGATTGAAGATTTTCAGGCTCCGGCAGGTTGGAGGGTCACATGCTCAGGCATTGCCCGTCATTCGGATAATGAAATCGATCGTAACGCCAACGGGGCGCGTGAGGAGCCATCCCACGACGTCCAGGTTCTGACCGAGCTGGTCACCGACCATCGGCAGGATGAACAGCAGGCCGAGGAGAATGGCAATGCCAAAGGGCTCGAGCCGGGCCAGTGGTGCGGCCAGGACATCCGGCAGCAACCCGACGGCGACGCGGCCGCCGTCCAGCGGCGGCAGCGGGATCATGTTGAAGACGGCAAGCACGACGTTGATCATGATCGCGTTCTCGAGGTTGAGCAGGCTCCATTGCCCCGCGGCTGCCGGCAGATAAACGACGAGATGCGCCAGCAGCCCCGCCGCCACCGCCATCAGAATGTTGGTGGCGGGTCCGGCTGCGGCGACCCAGATCATGTCGCGGCGGGGATTACGGAGCGCCCGGAAATTCACCGGGACGGGCTTGGCGTAGCCGAAGACGAAAGGCACGCGCAGCAACAGGAGCAGGCCCGGCAACAGGATCGTGCCAAAGGGATCGATGTGCTTCAGGGGATTGAGGGTGACGCGGCCGAGCTGCCGGGCCGTCGGATCGCCGCAGCGGTAGGCGACAAGACCGTGCGCCGCCTCGTGGAGGGTGATGGCGAGGATCGCCGGCAGGATCCAGGTCGAAATCGTGTACGCCGTCTCGATCCACTGCTCGCTCATCGGAAATGTCGCTCCCTCGCGCCTTCCAGAAGACGCGGCGCGACGCTAGGTTGCCCTGCCCTCCCGTTCAAGGTTGCCGTGACATGAGCGTAGAAGCCGTGCGTGCGTTCCTGGCGACGCATGCCCCCGACATCAGCGTCGTCGAGCTCGACGCCAGCACCGCCACGGTCGAGCTGGCCGCCAAGGGGCATGGCGTGGTGCCGGGGCAGATCGCCAAGACGCTCTCGCTCCGGATCAGGGAGCGGACGCTGCTGATCGTGACGTCGGGCGATGCACGGCTAAACAACCGCAAGATCAAGGCCGTGCTGGGCGGCAAGCCGCGCATGCTGGGCGCCGACGAGGTGGCAGCCTTGACCGGCCATCCGGTCGGCGGCGTCTGTCCGTTCGGGTTGGCGACGCCGCTGCCGGTCTATTGCGATGTCTCGCTGAAAGAATTCGACGAGGTCGTGCCGGCCGCCGGCTCGGCCAACTCGGCGTTGCGCATCACCCCGGCACGGCTGGCATCGCTGGTCGATGCGCAGTGGGTCGACGTCTGCGATCGAGGCTAGCTCTTCGCGGCCTTCTGCTCCTCCAGCCGGTCGGTGGCGGGCGGCGGGGTGGGCGAAAGCTCGGCCATCTCGGCGCGCAGCGCCGGCGTCATGCCGATCTTCACCGAGGCGAGCGAGTCCTTGAGCTGGTCGAGGTTGCGGGCGCCGATGATGGGCGCAGTGACAGCGGGGTGGGAGCCCACCCAGGCGATGGCGGCGCTGACCGGGTGCATGCCCTTCCGTTTGCAGAAGGCCACGAACTTCTCCGCGACCTCGAAGGTCCAGGCCTCACCGTAGCGCGCCTCGTACATCTTGTTGGTCTTCAGGCGACCGGTGGCCTGGCCGAGATACTTGCCGGAGAGAAGCCCTGCCGCGCCGGGGCTGTAAGGAATGACGCCGATGCCGTTGGCCTGGGCCATCGGCAGGATTTCGACCTCGGCCTGGCGCTTCACCAGATTGTACATCGGCTGCACGACTTGTAGCCGCGCCCAGCTGTGGCGTTCCTGGATGTCGACGGCGCGCTGAGTCTGCCAGGCCGACCAGTTGCTGACGGCGGGATAGAGCACCTTGCCCGAGCGCACCACGTCCTCCAGCCCGCGCATCATCTCCTCGATCGGCGTCAGGGGATCGAACTTGTGCAGGAACAGCACGTCGATTCGATCCGTCTGCAGGCGCTTGAGACTCCGCTCCACCGCACGCACCACATGGCGTCGGGAGCTGCCACGCGCGTTGATGTCTTCGCTCTGCGGACTGAAGCATTTGGTGGTGAGGACGAGGTTGTCGCGGTCACCTTTCGCCAGGCGGCCGAGGATTTCCTCGGACTTGCCCCTGTTGTACTCGTCGGCGCAGTCGAAGAAGTTGACGCCGGCATCGCGCACGGTCTTGTACATCGCGGCCGACGTTGCTTCATCGGCATCGCCGCCGAATGACATGGTGCCAAAGCAGAGTTCGGAGACGGAGACGCCGGTGCGGCCGAGGAGTTTGGTTTTCATGGAGCTTTTCTAGCACGCCAGGTGGAATCACTCTACGCTTGGGCAAAAGAGCGAGGGCGGAATGCAAGGTGAGGCTTCCTACGATTTCATCGTGACCGGCGCGGGTTCGGCCGGCTGCGCGGTCGCCGGACGGCTGAGCGAGGACGGCCGCTTCTCCGTGCTGCTGCTCGAGGCCGGCCCGAAAGACTCGTATCCTTGGATCCACGTGCCGCTCGGCTACCACAAGACCTACAACAATCCGAAGGTCAACTGGATGTTCGATTCGGAGCCGGAGCCGGAATTGAACAACCGCATCATGTACCAGCCGCGCGGCA
>JAUXWB010000177.1 GCA_030684475.1 Reyranella sp.
CAGCCGAACTTCAGCTGCCTGGTCTGGGTAGCGAGCCACAGGTTAAGCTGCACCAGGTTGGGCAGGCATTCGTAGCCCTCGCGCTGGAAGTGATGCTCCGCCGTCCACAGCGCGTGGTAACCGAGCTCATCCATGGTCCGCTGTCAACGCCGGACTAAAAATGCATCGGCGGGCCGGAGTAAAAATGCATCAGTGGGCACAGGCATTTTCATCGTTGTCGCGGGAGGGAGGGTTGTGCCGGTAGTCCACAGGACACCCCCGCGCGCTGCGGAGTGCCCGTCACGAGGCTGACGTAGCAGCGCGTGGGGGTGTCCTGTGGACCCACCGGTGCGAGCCGTGACGGTAAGTTTGATTGGCGGAGAGTGTGATGCGGCGGCCGAGGGCCGCCGTGCTTCACGCTTCGTTGCGGCTGATCTCGGGCGATCGCATGCCGCGCTGACGCCGTTTGCTTTGTTTCAGCCGGTAGCTGTCGCCGTTCATCTCCAGGATGTGGACGTGATGGGTCAGCCGGTCGAGCAGCGCGCCGGTCAGCCGCTCGGAGGCGAACACGCTGGTCCACTCGTCGAACGGCAGGTTGGAGGTGACGATCGTCGAGCCGCGCTCGTAGCGCTGGCTGAAGACCTCGAACAGCAGCTCGGCGCCAGTCTGCGACAGCGGCACATAGCCGAGTTCGTCGATCACCAGCAGCTTGTAGGCGGCAAGCTGGCGCTGCAGCCTCAGCAGCCGCTTCTCATCGCGGGCCTCGAGCAGCTCGTTGACCAGGGCGGCCGCCGTTGTGAAGCCGACCGACAGGCCCTTCTGGCAGGCCGCCAGCCCCAGGCCGAGCGCCACGTGGCTCTTGCCGGTGCCGCTGTTGCCGACCGCGATGACGTTGTCCCGGCGGAGCACGTACTCGCAGCGGGCCAGCTCGAGCACCAATGTCTTGTTGAGCGACGGCAGCGCCAGGAAGTCGAAGCTGTCGAGGCTCTTGACCGCCGGGAACCTCGCTTCCCTGATCCGCCGCTCGACCATCCGCCGTTCGCGCTCGATCAGCTCGAGTTCGGCCAGGCGCAACAGATAGCCGGTATGCTCAACACCCTCGGTGGCGCACTGCCGGGCGAGCTTGTCATACTCGCGCAGGAACGTCGGCAGCTTGAGCACCTTCAGGTGATGGCCGAGCAGAAGCTGGGGCGTGTCGGTCATGACGTCACCCCGGTGAGCAGGTCCAGGTACGTCCTGGCCGAGGTCAGAGCCACGCTGGCGTGCGGCAGGTAGGGATACACCGTCATATCGAGGCGTGGCGGTCGCCGCTCGATGCGGCACAGCACCAGGTGCTTGACTACGTCGAAGCCGATCACGCCGCGATCGATGGCATCGCGTACGCCGGCGGCGACGTCGTCGATCCTGAACACCTCCATCAGCCGCAGCACCTGCACGAACTCGCGTTTGCCCTGCTTGCCCATGCGCGCTTCGAGCAGGCGACGCAGCGTGGCGAATGCTTCGGGCAGATGCCAGCCGGCCAACGGTGCGGCCTGGTCGAGCGCATTGATCTTCTGCTCGAGCAGCGCCAGGTAATGCAGCGGGTCGAACACGAAGTCTTCGCGCTCGTAGGATCGGACGTGCCGGGCGATGGTCTCGGCACCACACGAGATCACCACCTCGTGGACGTAGCCGCGCACAAGCACCTCGCGGTGGCCATAGGTCGTCGGCACCGAGTAGTCGTTGAGCCGGTAGCGCACCAGCGACAACGAGGAGACCGTCGTCGCAACCTTCTCGCAGGCGTCGTAGGGCGCGGGCAACGGCGTCTGGAACGCGGCACGATCATGCTCCAGCCGCTCGCCGATCGTCCCCACACGGCCGCGCAAACGGTCCGCCAGGCGACGGCGACAGCATTCCAGAAGATAGACGTTCAGTGCCTCGAAGCTCTCGAACACCGGAATCGGAACCAGAAAGTTCCGGCGCGCATAGCCGACCAGACCTTCGACCTTGCCCTTGTCGTTGCCTTTGCCTGGCCGGCCGAACCGGTCCTCGAACAGGTAATGCGACTGCAGCTCGGCAAACACCCGCGTACGCTGCCGCTTGCCGTCACCCAGGATGCGGGCCACCGCGATCCGGGTGTTGTCGTACAGGATCGACTGCGGCACCCCGCCGAAGAATGCAAACGCCCGAACGTGGCCGTCGCAGAAAGCTTCCGTCGTCTCCGCCGGATAGCCAACCACGAAGCACGCGTCCGAGTGCGGCAGGTCGAAGGTAAAGAAGTGGATCTTGCGCTTTACCCCACCGATGATGCCGACAGCTTCTCCAAAGTCGACCTGCGCATGCCCCGGCGGGTGCACCAGCGGCACGAACATCTCGCGCTGCCGCTGACGCTGCGCCAACACGTAATCCTTCACGATGGTCATGCCACCGGCGTAACCCTGTTCGTCGCGCAGCCGCTCGAAGATCCGCTTCGAGGTGTGCCGCTGCTTCACTGGACGGCCCTTATCATCCTCCAGGATCCGATCGATGATACTGACGAACGGGTCCAGCTTCGGCCGCGACGGCGGCCGGCTCCGCTGGTACCCCGGCGGCACCGAGAACAACAGCATCTTGGCGACCGTCCGAGGATCCAGCCCGAACCGCCGAGCCGCCTCGCGACGGCTCAGACCCTCAATCCGCACCGAATGGCGGACCTGCCTGTAAAGCTCCACGCCCTTCATCCCTCCGCCCTCTGCACGCCATGCAAAGAGCTATCTGCCAATGCATTTTTGCTCCGGCGCAACCAGACGCTCTGGCCGCTTCAGTGAGGGATTTTCTCTCCGGCGCTTACACATGTGAGGCAATCCGCGTCCGACGGTGGCTGTGACGTTCACGATGTTGCCCGCCTGGGCATGATCGCGCCAGCGTCGCGCGGCAGCCTGCATCATGTACCATGTGCCGTTGAGATTCGTGTCGATGACGGCCTTCCAGCCCTTGACACTGAAATCGATGGCCGGCTGCGCGAACTGCCCACCGGCGTTGTTGACGAGCACGTCGAGCCGGCCATGCCGCGACCATACGCGTTCCATGAGCGATTCGACTTCCTCCGGTTCGCGGATGCTCATCGCCATGGCGTCGACGTCGGTACCCAAGCCACGCAGTAGCGCCGCAGCGGCTTCGAGCTTCTCGGGCTTGCGGCCGCAAAGTATGAGATGTGCGCCGAGCCTGGCGAAGAGAATGGCGATGGCCTTGCCGATGCCGCTGCCACCGCCCGAAACCACGATCACTTTGTCCTTGAACAGGTCGGGCCCGAACACGGTGGGATGCGCGACGAGCTCGGCATCCGTGAAGCCGAACCGGCGATCGCCAGCGGAGACAGAATCCGTCATGAGCGCCAACGGTTCGCCGGCATGATCAAGTCGGATCCGCAAAACGCGGCATGACCTTCGTCGCCATCAGCTCCAGCGACCGCAGTATCTGGCCGCGGTCGTGCAGACCTTGCGGTATCAGCAGCACGATCTCATCCTGGCCGGGCACGGCCTTCTGAACTTCCTCCAGACGCCGCGAGATGGTGTCCGGCGACCCGACCAGTAGTTCCGGCAGACCCTGGCCGAACGGAGCGGACCATTGGTTCCAGAACCAGCGCATGTCCTCGAGCTGTGCATGCGCTTCGGTGTCGGTCGGCGCGCAAATAAAGATGCCGCCCCAGGCCGTCGCGTGGCCGGGCTTGACGGCTCGGCCGTGTTTCGCCGCCTCGTCGTGATAGGCACGATTGAGCTGGCTGTAGAAGTCGAGTTTGTCCGTCAAGACGATCGGCTTGCCACCGTACTTTGCCCAGAAGAGCGCCGTGCGCATGGAGGCGGCGAAGCCGCCATAGAGCGGCGGGTGCGGCGTCTGCAGCGGACGCGGCGCGATGCCGACTTCGTTGATGTGCATATCCGGGGCGACGCCCTGCCCATAAGTCGTGTAGACGCCGTGCGGATGCGGATTGACCATGCCGACGGGTGGAAAGTTCCAGTACTTGCCACGATGGCTGAAGGTATCGTGCGTCAGCGCCTTGACCACGACGTCGACGAACTCGCTGAAATATTCCCGGTTGGCTTCATCTGCCGGCGAATCCTTGTTCCATGGACCGACAGCGTGGAGATCCTCCCGCACCTTGAGATTCTCAACCCAACGGGCCTGGTAGCCGCGCACCAGGCCGACACCGAAGCGGCCGCCCAGCATGTGGTCCATGGTGGCGATGTCCTCGGCGACGCGCAGCGGATTGTGCGTGGTCGATACGAAGCCGCAGGTAATGACGCGCAGCCTCTTCGTGTGCTTGCCCAGCCACATTCCCATCAGCCGAGGGTCGTTGGAGATCTCGAAGCCCTCGATCTGCAGATGGTGTTCGGGATGGCCGAAGCCGAAATACCCGGCATCGTCGGCAAAGCGCGCATACTCCGCGATCTCGTCCAGCATGCGCTGGTAAAGCTCCGGTTTGCGGCCGGCCATCCCGGCTTCAAGTTCAGCCCGTCGGCCGACCGTGCAATAGATGAACAGGCTGAACTTCATGTTGATCCCTCACGGCTCGGAAGTGATTTGCCGGCAGTTGATGCGGCATCTCAGGACGTGAAACTGCCGACGGCTAGGCCGCGAGCTTGTAGAGCGCCGCCACGTTGTCGTGCAGGATCCGCTGACGCTGTCCCGCGTCGAGATGGGCGGTCTGTTCCGCGATCACGTCCTTGCTCCACGGCCACGTTGAATCGCTATGCGGGAAGTCGTTGGCCCACATCAGTTGTTGAGGTGCCAGCATGTCGGCAAGCTTGAATGCGACGTAGTCGTCCTGGAACGTCAGGCTGATGTTGTTGCGGAAGTACTCCGACGGTAGGCGCGGCAGCTCCTGCCCCTTCATCCAGTAGCGGTGGCGCTTGTAGGCGTGATCCATGCGGTACATGAAATGCGGCGCCCAGCCGGCGTCGGCTTCGACGCATACCACCTTGAGTTTCGGGTGACGGGCAAAGACGCCGCTGAATATCAGCATGCCCATGATGTCCTGACAGCCGCGAATGATCGACAGGAACCCGTTGATCTTCGGACCACGGTGCTGATTGATGCTGTCGCTGCTCGACGTGAGGATGTGCCACGACAACGGAATGTCTAGAGCGACGGCGGCTTCCCAAAGGGCATCGTAGGATGGGTTGTCATAGTCGAGCTCGCCGGGATTGCCCGGCATCATGACGCCCTTGAATCCCATAGCTTTGATGCGTTCGAGATCGGCGATGCCTTCCTTGATGGTGCGGATTCCCGTTTGACCGATGCCGATCAGCCGGTCGGGGGCATGGGCCGTGTACTGCTGGAGCCAGCGATTGTAGGCGTC
>JAUXWB010000526.1 GCA_030684475.1 Reyranella sp.
TGGTACGTCACGCCAGGCCGTCTGAGTCCGGTTTGAGCCCGTCCCCACCGAGCACCGATAAGCCTCGGAACGGACGCATCGCGCTGCCTGTCACAGGGTGCGCCGGGCTGTGACACGCGAAGAAGAAACGACGTCGTAAAAGCCCGTGATTCCGGGCTCGGCCCGGACTCCGGGCGCGTGCGTGTCACAACATTTGTCACAACTTGGTGGGACAGGCGGGGTGTGACACGCGGTCAGGACAACGGCTCTCCGGCGTGCGGAGAGCTGGATTTGGTCGGGACGACGGACCAACCTGGAGGCAGCCCGCTCTAGACCTCCGGCAGGACCCGCCGGATGCCGGCGAAGACCTCGTGGAACATCGCGGCCGTCAGCCGGCCAGTGTTCGTATTGTAGCGCGAGCAATGATAGCTGTCGGCTAGCAAAAGGCCGTTCGGCAGTGTGTGCAGCCGGCCGTGGATGAAGGGATAGCCTCCGGCCGGCCGCACGGCGAGCGCGCGCAAGGCTTGGTCGTGTGCGCCCTTGCCCAAAGCCAGTACGACGCGGGCCTTGGGCATGGCGGCGATCTCCGACTGCAGGAACGGCCGACAGGCCGTGAATTCGGCCGGCACCGGCTTGTTCTCCGGCGGCAGGCAGCGCACGGCGTTGGCGATGCGGCAGTCGGCCAGGCGCAGCCCGTCGGCAGGATCCGCGCCATAGGTTCCCAAGGCAAAGCCGAACTTCAGCAGGGTCGAGTAGAGGAGGTCGCCGGCGTAGTCGCCGGTGAACGGCCGGCCGGTGCGGTTGGCGCCGCGCATGCCGGGCGCGAGGCCCACGATCAGGAGACGCGCGTCGAGCTCGCCGAACGAGCGGACCGGGGCGTTCTTCCAGTCGGGATGGAGCGTGCGAAGCTCGTGCAGGAACGCGACGAGCCTCGGGCAGCGCGGACAGTCGAGCGGCGGCTCCTCGAAACGTGGCGCGGCCACAGGACCGCGCAGACTAGGCCGACCGCATCAGTGCTTCGGATGGCGCATCGTCGAGATCGCCGTCCGCCTCGCGGCCGTTGAGCGGGGCAGCCACCGCCGGACGCGCGGTGCGCTCCGAGGGGTTGCGGGCGATCAACGGCGCCAGCTCGGAGAGCTCGACGAAATCGTCGGCTTGCCGGCGCAACTCGTCCGCCACCATCGGCGGCGAGGACTTGATGGTGCTGACCACGGAGACGCGCAGGCCACGGCGCTGCACGGCCTCGACCAGCCGGCGGAAGTCGCCGTCGCCGGAGAACAGGATCACGTGGTCGAGATGCTCGGCCATTTCGAGCACGTCGATGGCGAGTTCGATGTCCATGTTGCCCTTGATCTTGCGGCGGCCCATGGCATCGGTGAATTCCTTGGTCGGCTTGGTGACCATGGTGTAGCCGTTGTAGTCCAGCCAATCGATCAGCGGACGAATCGGCGAGTATTCCTGATCTTCGACCAAGGCCGTGTAGTAGTAGGCGCGGACCAGCCGGCCCTTCTCGCGAAACACCTTCAGCAAACGGCGGTAGTCGATGTCGAAGCCGAGGGCGCGGGCGGCGGAGTAGAGGTTGGCACCATCGATGAAGAGAGCGACGCGCTCATTGTCGTAAAAATTGCCTTTCATGGCGGTTATCCTTTTTGGAAGAATATGCGCAGAGGGAGCGAAAAATTTATGTAGCGGCGGGAGCAGCGTAACCCACACCTCTCCGACCGTGCGTTAAGTCTAGGGCATTATCTCATAGATCACAAGGGGTTGGAGGTTATTGCTGGTGGCAAATGCCGGGAGACGATCAATTTTCATAGGTGCCGGCGCAAATTTGCCCCACCCCATATATGGACCTCCCCGCGAGACGCTGGAGGCGGCCTTCCGAGAATTGACGCGGCGAGGCGTCCAAATTTTGCAGGTATCGCCTTGGTATCGAACTGCGCCGGTGCCCGCGTCGGACCAGCCTTGGTACGTCAATGCCGTGAGTGAAGTGAGCACCGATCTGACGCCCGACAAGCTCCTGGGCACTCTTCATGAGGTCGAGCAGACATTCGGGCGGGTCCGAACCGTTGCCAATGCGGCCCGCCAGATCGATCTGGATTTACTGGATTTTTGTGGGGAAATAGCCCAGGGCGGCCCGGGCCGGGCGACCCTGCCGCACCCCCGGTTGGCCGAGCGAGCCTTCGTGCTGAGGCCCCTGTCCGATCTCGCGCCCCAATGGCGCCATCCCGAGACCGATACGCCGATTCGAGCCCTTTTGGCGGCCTTGCCCGTCGATCAGGTGACGGAGCCCATGTAGCGCTGCCGGCTTGCGCTTTGGCCCTCTTGCCTTTTGATGAGGGGCGCGTATAACCCGCCGCTCCCGGGAAATCAGAGGTCGCCATGGCGCGCGTCACCGTCGAAGACTGCATCGTGCAGGTCCCCAACCGTTTTGAACTCGTCATGTTTGCCGCCCAGCGGGCGCGCGACATCTCGGCTGGCGCCCAGATCACTCTGGATCGCGACCGCGATAAGAACCCGGTCGTGGCGCTGCGTGAAATCGCCGAAACCAAGCTCGACCAGGCCGTGCTCAAGGATTCGCTGATCTCCGGCATGCAGAAGCACGCCGACATCGACAAGCCCGAAGAGGTCAACGAGATGGCCGAACTCGAGCAGGAGCTGGCGGCGGCCCTCGCCCAGGGCGGCGCCGAAGCCGCCCAGCCGAAGGCCCTGCCGATGGCCGAGGAAGACGACGTCACCGAATAAGGTCCCGCGAGGCCTAGCAGGGCTCAGCCCTGCTATTCGTGCAATCTTCGTGGAGTAGACGCAATCGACGCCATATAGTGTGTGATTGCGATGATTCGTCAGTTCGAACTCGTTGAGCGCGTGCAGTCCTACGATCCGGAAGCGGATGAGGATGCGCTGAATCGCGCCTATGTCTATGGACTGAAGCGCCACGGCAACCAGCTCCGCGCCTCTGGCGACCCGTATTTCTCCCATCCCGTCGAGGTGGCCGGCATCCTGGCTGAGATGCGGCTGGATACGGCCTCGATCGTCACCGGCCTGCTGCATGACACGCTGGAAGACACCGACGCCACGCGCGACGAGATCGCCGGCCTGTTCGGCGAGAATATCGCCCGCCTGGTCGATGGCGTGACCAAGCTGTCGCGGCTCGAAATCCAGTCCGAGAGCACCAAGGAAGCCGAGAACCTGCGCAAGCTGGTGCTGGCGATGTCGTCGGACATCCGCGTGCTGCTGGTGAAGCTCGCCGACCGTCTGCACAACATGCGGACCCTGCACCACATCAAGGAGCCGGCGCGGCGCAAGCGCATCGCTCGCGAGACCATGGACCTCTATGCGCCGCTCGCCTCGCGCATCGGCATGGAGAAGGTGAAACGCGAACTGGAAGACCTCGCCTTCGCCGAACTCAATCCCGATGGTCGGGCCTCGGTCGAGGCGCGTCTGGGGTACTTGCGCGAACGCGGCGAGCGCCTGGTGCCGCAAATCGAGGCCGAGCTGGTCAAGACCCTGAAGGACGGTGGGCTCGACGCGCAGATCCAGGGCCGGGAAAAGACGCCCTATTCGATCTGGCGCAAGATGCAGACCAAGAACGTGTCGTTCGAGCAGCTCGCCGACATCATGGCCTTCCGCATCATCGTCGACGACATTGCGCAGTGCTATCAGGCACTCGGCCTGCTCCACGGTCGTTACCAGGTGCTGCCGCAACGCTTCAAAGATTACATTTCGGTTCCCAAGCCGAATGGCTACCGCTCACTGCATACCGGCGTCATCGGACCGCTCGGCCAGCGCATAGAAATCCAGATTCGCACGGCGGAGATGCAGGACCAAGCCGAGCGCGGCGTCGCCGCCCACTGGATCTACAAGCAGGGCGGGCCGTCGACCGACGCGCCGCAATACGCCTGGCTGCGCAGCCTGATCGACATCCTCGACAAGGCGCCCAACGCCGAAGAGTTCCTCGAGCATACCAAGCTCGAGATGTTTCAGGATCAGGTCTTCTGTTTCACGCCCAAGGGCAAGCTGATCGCCCTGCCGCGCGGCGCGACGCCGATCGACTTTGCCTATGCCGTCCACAGCCAGGTCGGCGACACCTGTGTCGGCGCCAAGATCAACGGCCGCATGCTGCCGCTGCGCACGCAGCTCTCCAACGGCGATCAGGTCGACATCGTCACGTCGAAGGCACAGACGCCGTCGCCGACGTGGGAACGCTTCGTGGTCACCGGCAAGGCCAAGGCCGCCATCCGGCGCTTCATCCGCACGCGTCAGCGCGAGCAGTACATCCAGCTCGGCAAGTCCCTGCTCGACAAGACGTTCCACGAGGAAGGCTACGAGGCCACCGAAAAGGGTCTCGACGGCGTGCGCGCCAACTTCAAGCAGACGACCACCGACGACCTGGTCGCCGCCGTCGGTGCGGGCCTGGTCGGCGCGCGCGAGGTGCTGACCGCCGTCTACCCGGGACTGAAGCAGCCGCGACCCGGCTCGAGAGGTGGCGGCGCCGACGTCGTGCCGATCTCGCGGGCGCGCAACAAGTCCGCGAAGGCGGCCGAGGCCGGGCGGGCCAAAGGCGAGGCCGGCCAGATCGCGATCCGCGGCCTGATCCCCGGCATGGCGGTTCATTTCGCCCGCTGCTGCCACCCGCTGCCGGGAGATCGCATCGTCGGCATCATCACGACGGGCAAAGGCGTGACCATCCACACGATCGATTGCGCCACGCTCGAGAGCTTCTCCGAGGCACCGGAGCGCTGGATCGACGTCGGCTGGGATTCGGTCGGCGACGGCGCCGCCACCGCCTATACCGGCCGGCTCAAGATCACGGTCGCCAACCAGCCGGGCAGCCTGTCGAGCCTGTCGACGGTGATCGCCCGCCACGAAGGCAACATTTCGAATCTGCGCATCGTCAACCGCTCCATGGATTTCTTCGACATGGTGATTGACGTCGAGGTCGCCGATGTGAAGCATCTCGCCGACATCACCGCAGCGCTTCGTGCGACGCCGGCCATCAATGCCGTCGAGCGCGCCCGCAATTGACGTATTCCCGCCCACCCTCTTGCGAAAGTAGCGTATGCCCGCGCCGTCCCGCTTGCGTCTTGGAGTGAACATCGATCACGTGGCGACGGTCCGCAATGCGCGCGGCGGCTATCTGCCCGATCCGCTGCGGGCGGCGCGCCTCGCCGAAGCTGCCGGTGCCGATGGCATCACCGCGCACCTGCGAGAAGACCGCCGGCACATCGTCGACGCCGACATCGACGGCCTGATGCGCGAACTCAAGGTGCCGCTCAATTTCGAGATGGCGGCAACGGCGGAGATGGTCGGCATTGCCTTGCGTCATCGTCCGCATGCCGCCTGCATCGTCCCCGAAAAACGCGAGGAGCGTACGACTGAGGGTGGCCTCGATGCGGCCGGCCAGCACAACCACCTGAAGCCGATGGTCGCGAGACTGCGCGACGCCGGCATTCGCGTGTCGCTGTTCATAGAGGCCGATCCCCGCCAGCTCGAGGCCGCTGTCGTGCTGGGCGCGCCGGTCGTGGAGTTGCATACCGGCCGCTACTGCGAACTGGACGGCGAACCCAAGCGGGCGGAACTGGCGCGGCTGCAGAAGGCGGCGGCGCTCTGCGCACGGCTTGGACTGGAGTGTCACGCTGGCCACGGGCTGAGCTACGGCGATGTCGGACCGGTTGCCGCGATTCCCGAAGTGCGTGAACTCAACATCGGCCACTTCCTGATCGGCGAGGCGATCTTCGTCGGTCTCGAGCCCGCGATCCGCGAAATGCGCCGCATCATGGATGCGGCCCGGGCGCCGGAGACGGCGGCGTGATCATCGGCATCGGCAACGATCTCGTGGACATCAGGCGGATCGAGAAGTCGCTGGAGCGTTTCGGCGACCGGTTCGTGCAGCGAGTCTTCACAGAGGTCGAACAATCCCGGTCCGAAGGCCGGGCCACCCGGGCGGCCAGCTACGCCAAGCGGTTCGCGGCCAAGGAGGCATGTTCAAAGGCGTTGGGCACCGGGCTCCGGCGCGGCGTATTCTGGCGCGACATGGGCGTCGTCAATCAGCGCGGCGGCAAACCGACGATGGCATTGACCGGCGGCGCGCTGACCCGGTTGGAGGAAATCATGCCGGACGGCATGTCGCCGCAGATCGACCTCACCCTGACCGACGAATTTCCCCTGGCCCAGGCGATCGTGATCATATCCGCTGTGGCCCGACCATGATCGGGCATCGGGGTCCGACCCTTTGCAACGCTCCCATGCCGCGGCCGGGGCGGGAGACAGGCGCTCCGGGCCCTGCTATAGGCGCGGCTCGTTTGAACTGGAACGGCGATGACGGACGTGGCTGAGCGGCGGAAACGTGGACAGGACAAGGCTGGCGGCTGGGGTGAAACCATCCGCACGGTGGTCTATGCCGTCTTGATTGCGTTGGTTGTCCGGACCTTCGCCATCGAGCCGTTCAACATCCCGAGCGGGTCGATGATCCCGACCCTGTTGGTCGGCGATTACCTGTTCGTCTCGAAGTACTCCTACGGCTACAGCAAGCACTCGTTTCCGTTCTCGATGGGCTTGTTCCCGGGCCGCATCTTCGGCAGCCCGCCCGAGCGCGGCGACGTGGCCGTGTTCAAGTATCCCGGCGACCAGGGGCAGGGTGCGAACCGCACCGACTACATCAAGCGCATCGTCGGCATGCCGGGCGACCGCATCCAGATGACGAACGGCGTGCTCCAGATCAACGGCACGGCGGTCCCGCGTCTGCGCATCGGCGACTATGTTAGGGGCGCCAACGGTCATTACCAGAAGGGCACGCTCTACAGCGAGCTGCTGCCCAACGGCCGCCGCTACACGGTGCTCGAATACAACGACAGCGGACCGACCGACAACACGCCGGAATTCCTCGTTCCCGCCGGAAGCTATTTCGTCATGGGCGACAACCGCGACGATTCACTCGACAGCCGGACCCGGCTGATGCTGCGCGACTTCTCCGGATCCACCCGGGATCGCGACCAGCTTGGCTGGTACGTTCCCTCCGAGAATCTCGTCGGCCGTGCCGAGTTCATCTTCTTTTCGCACGACCCGGCCGTCGCCGGGTGGCTGGAGCCCTGGAAATGGCCGCAGGCCATCCGCTTCAACCGCTTCTTCATGGCGA
This sequence comes from Reyranella sp., assembly GCA_030684475.1. Classification (GTDB taxonomy): domain Bacteria; phylum Pseudomonadota; class Alphaproteobacteria; order Reyranellales; family Reyranellaceae; genus Reyranella. The sequence continues at coordinate 7,112 of JAUXWB010000526.1, forward strand.
TCCACTGAACGCGACCGACGTCGATCTCGAAGCCCTGGCCGGCAAGATCGGTCACACTTTCGGGCGCGCCGAACTGGCCGTGGAGGCGCTCACCCATCGCGGCGCGCTCGATCGCCGATCCGAGCTGAAGGCTGCTTTCCCGCACGGCAACGAGCGCCTGGAGTTCCTTGGCGACCGCGTGCTGTCCTTGGCCGTGGCCGACCTTCTGTTGCGTCGTTTCCCGCAAGAACACGAAGGCGAGCTGGCACGCCGTCACGCGGCACTTGTGCGTGCCGAGACCCTGGTGGAGATCGCATCGGCGATCGGACTCGGCACCGCCATCCGGTTGGGCGACTCCGAGCGGGCACAAAGCGGGTCGGTGAGGCCGACCATTCTCGCCGACGCGCTGGAGGCCTTGCTGGGCGCCGTTTTTCTCGATGCGGGGTTTGCCGTGTCGGCGGCCTGCGTGGAGCGGTTGTGGGGCGACCGGCTCACCAGCCAGGCCGCGGCGCCGCGCGATCCCAAGACGGCGCTGCAGGAATGGGCGCAGGCGCGGCGCTTACCGTTGCCGGCCTATCGTGAAGTCGGCCGCGAGGGGCCCCCGCACGCGCCGCTGTTCGTCGTCGACGTTGCCATCAAGGGCCATGAACCCGCACAAGCGCGTGGCGGTAGCAAGCGCGAGGCCGAGCGCCTGGCCGCGATCGCACTCCTCGAACGGTTGGGCAAATGACGCCGCCGCCGAACACACGCGCCGGATTTGTCGCCATCGTCGGCGCGCCCAACGCCGGCAAGTCGACCCTGGTCAACGCCATGGTCGGGTCGAAGGTGAGCATCGTGTCGCCCAAGGTGCAGACCACGCGCATGCGCGTGATCGGCATCGCCATGGCGGACCTTCCCGATGGTGCGAGGGCGCAGGTCGTGCTGGTCGACACGCCGGGAATCTTCCGCATCACCAAGCGTCGCCTGGAGCGCGCCATGGTCGCTGCCGCTTGGCGCGGTGCAGACGATGCCGACGTGGTCGCGCTCGTGGTCGATGCCGAACGCGGTGTCGGCCAGGAAACGCGCGCCATCGTCGAGCGGCTGAAGGAATCGCGAGCACCGCGCTTCCTGATCCTGAACAAGATCGATGTCGTGCCGCGCGAGAACCTGCTGACCCTAACGTCGGAGCTGAATGTGCTGCTGCCGTTCGAGCGCACCTTTATGGTGAGTGCCCTCAAGCACGACGGCGTCGCTGATGTATTGGCGACCTTGGCGGCGGCGCTGCCTTCCGGGCCGTTTCTCTATCCCGAGGACCAGGCTGCCGACCTGCCGCTGCGCCTGCTGGCGGCCGAAGTCACGCGCGAGCAGGTCTTCCTGCAGCTTCACCAGGAGCTGCCCTACGAGGCGGCGGTGGAGACGGAAAAGTGGGAGGATCGCTCCGACGGCAGCGTGCGCATCGAGCAGACGATCCATGTGCAGCGCGACGGCCAGCGCGCTATCTTCCTCGGCAAAGGCGGCACCCGCATCAAGCAGATCGGCGCGCGCGCACGGCACGAACTCAGCCAGATGCTGGAACGGCCCGTCCACCTGTTCCTGCACGTCAAGGTGAGCGAACGCTGGGCCGATGATCCCGCCCACTACCGCGCCATCGGGCTCGACTACGAGCCCTAGCGCGGGCATACCCGAGTACATGGACTGGAGCGATGAAGGCATCGTGCTGTCGGCACGGCCCCATGGTGAAAGCGGTCTCATCGTGTCGCTTCTGACCCGGACTCATGGCCGTCACGCGGGTTTTGTGCCGGGCGGTGGATCGCGACGCGCCAGCCCGGTCTGGCAATCGGGCAATGTCGTCGAGGTCGGTTGGCGCGCCCGCCTGTCCGACCAGCTTGGCAACTATACCGGCGAGCTACGCGAACCGCATGCTGCCCGCGCGCTCGACGATGCGGTCGAGTTGGCCGGTCTTTCCGCGGCCTGCGCCGTAACCGACGCCGCGCTGCCCGAGCGCGAACCGCATCCCGCGATGTTCGACGGTTTCCGGGCCTTCCTGGGGGTGCTCGGCCATCCTGGCTGGCCGGGGATCTACGTCCGGCTGGAGCTGGGCCTGCTCCAGGAGCTGGGCTTCGGGCTCGACCTGGAGAAATGTGCGGCGACCGGCACCACGGATGATCTGACCTATGTCTCGCCCAGGACCGGCCGGGCCGTGTCGCGGACGGCGGCCGGCCCCTACAAGGAGAAGCTGCTGCCCCTGCCGGCGTTTCTGTCCACCGGCGGGCTGCCATCCGACGACGAGCAATTGCGGCAAGGCCTCGATTTGACGGGCTATTTCCTCGAACGGCACGTTTTTTGGCCACACAACAAGCCCTTGCCTCCCGCGCGGTCGAGATTTATGGAAACGCTACAGCGCTGAAATAACAATGGCCGCGGCTCGAATCGCGGTCGGTCCCCTCATCAGTCTCGTCGATGGCAAAACGCAACAACGTCGTTCCGCTCGCTGCGGTCAAGCCGGTGCAATTCGGTCAGGCGCTCCAGGAGCGCTACCTGTCCTATGCGCTGTCGACCATCATGGCGCGCTCGCTGCCCGATGTGCGCGACGGCCTCAAGCCCGTGCATCGTCGGCTGCTGTACGCCATGCGTCAGCTCAGGCTCGATCCCAACAGCGCCTTCAAAAAGAGTGCCCGCGTCGTCGGCGACGTGATCGGCCAGTATCACCCGCACGGCGACCAGTCGATCTACGACGCGCTGGTGCGCCTGGCGCAGGAGTTTGCCGCGCGCTATCCGCTGATCGAGGGCCAGGGCAACTTCGGCAACATCGACGGCGATAATCCGGCGGCGATGCGCTACACCGAGGCGCGGCTCACCGAGGTTGCCGAGGCGCTGCTTGCCGGCATCGACGAGAACAGCGTCGATTTTCGGCCCAACTATGACGGCTCCACCGAGGAGCCGGTCGTGCTGCCGGGCGGGTTCCCCAACCTGCTGGCCAACGGGGCGGCCGGCATCGCTGTCGGCATGGCTTGCTCGATCCCGCCGCACAATGCCGGCGAGCTCTGCGACGCTCTGCTTCACCTGATTAAGACCCCCAACGCGCGCATCGACACATTGGTCGACCTGGTGAAGGGGCCGGATTTCCCGACGGGCGGCGTGCTGGTCGAGCCGCGCGAGTCGATCGTCGAAGCCTACAAGACCGGCCGCGGCGCCTTTCGCCTGCGCGCGCGCTGGAAGGCGGAGCAGCTGCCGCGCGGCCAGTACCGCATCATCGTCACCGAGATCCCCTACCAGGTGCAGAAGGGCCGGCTGATCGAGCGCATTGCCGAGATCATCAACGCCAAGAAGCTGCCGATTCTCGACGACGTACGCGACGAATCGGCCGACGATGTCCGCATCGTGCTCGAGCCGCGCACCGGCAACGTGCCGGCCGAGCTGCTGATGGAGCAGCTCTTCAAGCTCACCGACCTAGAAATCCGCTTTCCGTTGAATCTCAACGTCCTCGACAAGGACAACACGCCCCGCGTCATGGACCTGCGCGAGGCGTTGCAGGCCTTCCTCGACCACCGGCGCGAAGTGCTGGTGCGGCGCTCGACCTTCCGGCTGGAAGCGATCGAACGGCGGCTGGAGATCCTCGAAGGCTACCTGATCGCCTATCTCAATCTCGACAGGCTGATCAAGATCATCCGCGAGGAGGACGAACCCAAGCCCAAGATGATCAAGGCCTTCGGGCTCACCGACACGCAGGCCGAGGCGATCCTCAACATGCGCCTGCGCGCGTTGCGCCGCCTCGAGGAGTTCGAGATCAAAGGCGAGCACAAGAAGCTTTCCGCCGAGCGCAAGGAGCTGAAGGCGCTGCTCAAGGACGAGAAGCTGCAATGGCAGGCGATCGCCGCCGAGGTCCAGGAAACCAAACGCAAGTTCGGCGGCAAGACCAAGCTAGGTCAGCGCCGCACCGAACTCGCCGACGCACCGGCCGAAATCGAGCATGCCGTCGAAGATTTCGTCGAGCGCGAGCCGATCACTGTCGTGTGCTCGGACAAGGGCTGGATCCGCGCCGCCAAGGGCCATCTCGATGAGAAGCAGGCGGCGGACCTCAAGTTCAAGGAAGGTGACGGTCCGCGCTTCGCGATCCACGCCCAGTCGACTGACAAGGTCCTGGTGTTCGGCACCAACGGCCGTTTCTACACCCTGCCCTGCGACAAGCTGCCGAGTGCGCGCGGCCATGGCGAGCCGATCCGGCTGATGGTCGAACTCGGCAACGACCAGGACATCGTGCAGCTCGAAGTGTTCAAGGGAGGGCGCAAGTTCCTGGTCGCCTCCGATGCTGGACGTGGCTTCGTGGTGCCGGAGGACGATCTCGTCGCGCAGACCAAGAACGGCAAGCAGGTGCTCAACCTTGCCGACAAGGAGAAGGCGGTGGCCTTTTCGGTCCTGCCCGAGGGGGCCGATTCGGTCGCCGCGCTGAGTCGAGGATACAAACTGTTGATTTTCCCGCTGGAGCAGGTGCCCGAAATGGGGCGCGGACGCGGCGTGCTGCTGCAGAAAGCCAAGGGTGACCAGCTTCGGGATGTGCAGGCGTTCAAGTTTGCAGACGGCCTGCCTTGGGCGAACCGCGTTATCCCATCAGCAGAGTTGAAATTCTGGCGTGGCGAACGGGCCCAGTCAGGCCGTATGCGGGATGGGAAATGGCCGAAGAAATCCTTCAAGGGCTGACCTGATGGACCTGACGCTGATGTGGAAGGCGGTGCTGATCGGCGTCGTTGAGGGCCTCACCGAGTTCCTGCCGGTCTCGTCGACAGGGCACATCATTCTTGTCGGGGAGTTGCTGCACTTTCAGGGGCCGCCCGGCAAGGTCTTCGAGATCGTCATACAGCTCGGGGCGATTCTCGCGGTGTGTCTCCTCTACCGCCAAAAGCTCTGGAATACCGCGGTCGGTGTCCTCAGGCGCGAGAAGCCTGCGGTGCGATTTGCGGCGGCGATCGTCGTGGCCTTCCTGCCGGCGGCCGTCGTCGGCGTAGCCGCCCACAAGTACATCAAGTCGGTGCTCTTCAATCCGATGGTCGTTGCGGTCGCGCTGATCGTGGGTGGCGTCGCCATTCTCATCATCGAACGCTTTGCCCAGCGTCCGCGCATCAAGTCGATCGACGATGTCGATCTCAAGACAGCTCTTTTGATCGGCTTGTGCCAGATCCTCGCTCTGGTGCCGGGCGTGTCGCGCGCCGGCGCGACGATCATGGGCGCGCGCGTCTTTCGCGTCGACCGGGCGGCGGCAGCAGAGTTCTCGTTCTTTCTGGCCATTCCCACGATGCTCGGTGCGACTGTCTACGATCTCTACAAGAACTGGTCGATCCTGGACTGGGACAGCGGTGCGGTCATCGCCCTCGGCTTCATCGCGGCGTTCATTTCGGCAGCGGTCGTGGTCGGCGCCTTTGTGCGGTTCATCAGTCGACACGGCTTCGCGGTGTTCGCCTGGTACCGCATCGCAATCGGGGCGGCGGCGCTGATTTTTCTCTCGATTTAGCGGCCTTTCCAACCGCGAAGCGCTGTGCCATAAACCCGGCCGCTGCGGCAAGACCGCACATCAGAATCGCCCGGGATTTCAAAGGCATATTGGGAGGCTTGTTTCATGCAACGTCGTAAATTTCTTCGCAACGCCGGGGTCGGTGGCGCCGCCATTGCCGCTTCAGCCACGCTCGCCGCGCCGGCCATCGCACAGTCGATGCCGGAGTTGAAGTGGCGCCTGACATCGAGCTTTCCCAAGTCGCTCGATGCCCTGTTCGGCGCCGCCGAAGTGCTGACGAAGAACATTGCCGAGGCGACCGACAACAAGTTCCAGATTCGCGTGTTTGCGGCGGGTGAAGTCGTTCCCGGCTTGCAGGTCGCCGACGCAGTGCAGAACGGCACGGTCGAGATGGGCCACACTGCTTCATACTACTACTTTGGCAAGGACCCGACGTTTGCCTTTGGCACCGCGGTTCCCTTCGGGCTCAACACGCGCCAGCAGGACGCATGGCTGACCCAGGGCGGCGGAGAGCAGGCGCTGAACGACTTCTACAAGAACTACAATATTTTCGGCATGGCTGCCGGCAACACCGGCGCGCAAATGGGTGGCTGGTTCCGCAAGGAGATCAAGTCGGTCGACGACATGAAGGGCGTCAAGATGCGTATCGGCGGTTTCGCCGGGCAGGTCATGACGAAGATCGGTGTCGTGCCGCAACAGATCGCCGGCGGCGACATCTACCCGGCGCTTGAGAAGGGTACACTCGACGCGGTGGAATGGGTCGGTCCGTACGACGACCAAAAGCTGGGCTTCAACAAGGTCGCGCCCTACTACTACTACCCCGGTTGGTGGGAAGGTAGCGCGACGCTGCATCTCTTCATCGGCCTCGATAAATGGAACGCGTTGCCGAAGGGGTATCAGGCGATCGTGCGGGCAGCCGCCGCGATGACCAATACATGGATGGTCACCAAGTACGACGCTGCGAGCCCGAATGCGCTGCGTGAGCTTCTGGCCGGCGGTACCAAGCTCCTGCCGTATCCTCAGCCAGTACTGGAAGCCTGCTTCGCAGCATCGAACGACGTGTATGCGGAGACCAATGCCAAATCCGCGAACTTCAAGAAGATCTTCGATGGCTGGAAGAACTACCGCCGCGATGCCGTGTTGTGGTCGCGCGTCGCAGAAGGCGGATTCGACAACTTCATGGCCCGCCAGTCGGCGGCCAACAAGCTGTAAGCGACTATCTACCGGCAAACGAGAGCCCCGCCCCGGCGGGGCTCTTTTTTGTCGTCTGGCGCGTGGCAGCCTGCGCCCGACGCCGGCAGCAAGCTGGGTCACGGGAGGAGCAATCCATGAAACGCAGAAATTCCTGACAACTGCCGGCGTCGGCGCGGCAGCAGCGGCTGTGGCGGCCCCGGCGATCGCACAGTCGATGCCGAAGTTGAGATGGCGTCTGATATCCAGCTTTCCCAAGTCGCTCGACACGCTCTTCGGTGGTGCCGAATCTTTTGCCAAAAAAGTTGCCGGCGCCGGAAAGTTTGCCTCAACGGCAAAGTTCCGGATGGATCAGAACCTGTGGTTCCGGGTTGCCGAGAGTACCTTCAACAACTTCAATTTCTCGATGTCGGCCGCCGGCCGCTAGGCGCCGCCGCCACGAGGACACAAGAGGAAGGCCCCGCCTCAGGCGGGGCCTTTTGCTTGGTCAGTTGCGCACCGGGGGCGGCGCAAAGATGATCGGCGGAGGATTGTCGTCCTGCAACGGAGCCTGAAGCTCGATCTTGACCTTGGAGGGATCGATCTTGGGATCCTTGTCGAGGCCAGCCAGGACCAGGCCCGGGAAGGTGATCACGATCGCCACCATGATGCACTGTATGATGACGAAAGGAACGGCACCCCAGTAGATCTCGCCCGTCGTCACGCCATCGATCTCCCGGCCGGTCACCTTGTCGATGTACTTGCCCTCTGGCGCAACGGATCTCAGGTAAAACAACGCGAACCCGAACGGTGGATGCATGAACGACGTCTGCATGTTGATGCCGAGCAGCACGCCGAACCAGATGAGGTCGACACCCAAGGCCACCGCCGGCGCCACCAGAAGCGGCACGATGATGAAAGCGAGCTCGAAGAAGTCGAGGAAGAATGCCAGCAGGAATACCAGGATATTGACGACGATCAGGAACCCGATCTGTCCACCCGGCAGCGCCAGCAAGAGATGTTCGACCCAGAGATCGCCGTTAACACCGTAGAAGGTGAGGCTGAACACCCGGGCGCCGACAAGAATGAAGATGACGAACGAGGTGAGCTTCGCCGTGCTGTCCATCGCCTGCTTCAGCAGGGTCCAGCTGAGCCGCCGGTAGCTGAGCGCCAGCAGAAGTGCCCCCGTCGCGCCCATGGCGCCGCCTTCAGTCGGGGTAGCCAGTCCGATGAATATCGTGCCGAGCACGAGAAAGATCAGCGCCAGCGGCGGCATCATGACGATGACGACCTGTTCGCCGAGGCGGCTGAGCATGCGGAGCTTGAGGTACCGGTTGGCCATCGCGAGGATGTAGGCCACGAGGCCGACGAACGCCGTCGCCCAGATCCCCTCCCAGCCGAGGAAGTGCGACAGGACGTAGCCTCCAACGACGCAGCCGACAACCACTACGAGCAGGGAAGGGTAACCGGCGCTGCCGTCATCCTCCTTGATCGTCCGCGCCTCGGGCGGCAGCGCGGGCGCACGGTCCGGACTGAAGATCGTGCGGCCCAGCACGTAGCCGGCATACAGCGCAGTCAGGACGAGGCCCGGGAGGATCGCGCCCTTGTACATGTCGCCCACCGAGCGTCCCAGCTGGTCGGCCATGACGATCAGCACCAGGCTTGGCGGTATGATTTGTGCCAAGGTGCCGGATGCGGCGATCACGCCGGTCGCCAGTCGCCGGTCGTAGCCGTAGCGCAGCATGATCGGCAGGGAGATCAAGCCCATTGAAATGACCGAGGCCGCCACCACACCCGTCGTTGCGGCGAGAAGGGCACCCACAAAAATCACTGCAAAAGCCAGACCGCCGCGCAGCGGGCCGAACAGCTGTCCGATCGTGTCGAGCAGGTCCTCCGCCATGCCCGACCGTTCGAGGATCAGGCCCATGAAGGTGAAGAATGGAATGGCGAGCAGTGTGTCGTTCTCGATGATGCCGAACAGCCGGTTCGGCAGAGCCTGGAAGAACGACGGCTTGAAGAGGCTGAGCTCGATGCCGATGAATCCGAACAGCAGGCCGAGAGCTGCAAGGGAGAAGGCGACCGGATAGCCGAGCAGCAGGAACACGACCAGCGAGAAGAACATGATGGGCGCCATCTCGGCCTTCACGAAGGTCGAGAACCCGCTATCCGGCAGGAACATAGAGGTTCCCAGGAGCACTACCAGGCAGACAAGGAACGCGAAAAATATGCCGCGAATAATCGCCATGACCTGCTCTCAGTGCCCGGAGTTACGCTGGCGGGTGTCGACATAGACACCGCGCATGATGCCGATCTGCTTGATCGCTTCCGAGATGCCCTGAAGCAGCAACAGCGCAAAGCCCAGGACCGCAATGAGCTTGATTGGCCAACGGATCAGGCCGCCGGCATTGCTCGACAATTCGCCGATGCGAAAGGATTCGTAGAAGTAGGGCCAGCCTTCGACCAGCATGACGATGCACAACGGAATCAGGAAGAACAGATGCCCGAACAATGCAATCCGGTTGTTCGCCCTGGCAGACAGCCGGCTGGAAACGATGTCGATCCGTATGTGCTCCTGGCGCAGCAGGGTATAGCCGGCGCACATGAGGAAGATCACGCCGAACAGATACCATTGCCACTCGAGCCAGGCGTTGGAGCTCGAGTTGAACAGTTTGCGGATGATCGCGTTGACCGCGCTGATCAGCACGACCACGAGAATGAGCCAGTAGACGGTTCGTCCGACAAGTTCATTGAGGCGGTCGATGGCCGCGCTCAATTTGAGTAGCCCGGTCACTAGGATGCTCCCCGATCCAGGGTTTTTTGATTGCCGTTCTTGACGCCACGCAAGCCCACACAGCCTGCACTTCGCAAGACGGAGACGAGACCATCTAGCAGAAAAAATCCGCGAGGAAACCCTTCATCGGCAGTACGCGATCCAAGTGCAGACGGCACCAGCCGGTCGCCGCACGAGACCTATCGTTGCTGGTTTTCTTAAGCTGCAGGCAGTTCGGTCCAGCCTTCCGGTCCGAAGAATTCCAGGGGCCGAAACGCCTGCTTGTAAGCCATCTTGCTCGAGTCGGCGATCCAGTAGCCGAGATAGACGTAGGGCAGGCCCCGTCGGGCGGCGGCATCGGCCAACCACAGGATCATTTGCGTCCCGAGGCCCCGCCGAGGATCCTGCGGATCGAAGAAGCTGTAGACGGCCGACACACCGCTCGACAGCCAGTCGACCAGACATGCGCCAACCAGGCGGCCCTCGGCGGAGTCATCGCGAAATTCGATGATCGCGGTCTCGACCGGACTCTCTTCGACCATGGCGCGATAGTCGTCGAAGTCCATGTCGGCCATGTCGCCGTCGCGATGACGGGTCAGCACGTAGCGTGAAAAAAGCGCGTACTGCTCACCAGTCGCGAGTGGCTGCGTCTCGATCGCATGGACGTGCTCGTTCCGCCTCAGAATCCGGCGTTGGGCCCGGCTGGGATCGAAGTCGCGCACCCGGATGCGCACCGGCACGCAGGCGCGGCAGCCGTCGCACAGCGGCTTGTAGACGAAGTGGTGGGAGCGCCTAAAGCCCGCGTCGGTCAGCGTGTCGTGCTGCGTGATCGCATCCGGGCCACTCAGCTCGGTGACGAGCTTGGTCTCCAGCCGGTGCGGCAGATACGGACAGCGCATCGCCGGCGTGGTGCGAAAGAATCGCAGGGTCTGGATGTTTTGGCGAATGAACATGGAATTAGGGAAACGAGTGTAACCCTCCCGGGCGCGAAGGAAAGCGGCCGTTCATCCGCCAAAGGTCGATAGCGGCACCTCGCCGTCAAGATCTACGCTGCCTGCCGGCCGCCCGGCGGAGCGGAATGAGGGCAAGTCGCACCAGCTTCGGCAGCAGCCATACCAGCAGGGCGACGAAGACCGCCAGCAGACACAAAAACGTGAGTGGATGGGCGATCGCCAGAGCCAGGCCGCCGATGACGGCGACGTCCTCGGTCAGCGAGGCGGCAATGTTGCTGAAGGGCTCGGGCGAAGTGTTGATGAGGGCCCGGGAGCCGGTCTTGGCGATATGCGTCCCCGCGGCGAGGGTTCCGCCCAGCAGGCCGGCGACGGCGGCGACCTCGGGACTGAGCCCGCCCGCCGCGCCGTAGGCCAGCAGGAAGCCCGCCGGGATGCGCACGAAGGTCTGCAGCGCATCGTTGATGCTGTCGACATAGGGGATCTTGTCGGCAAAAAAATTGAGCGCGAACAGCAGCGCCGCCACGCCGAGGACCCAGGGCGAGGCGAGCACCTGCAGATCGGAGGGCAGGCTGATCAGACCCAGCCGTTCGGCGCCCCCCAGTACCAGCACGGCGGCATAGGCGTTGAGGCCGCTCGCCCAACCGGCGGCGAGCGCGACGGCGATGGCGGCGAGGGTTTCGGGGCTCATCGCGCGGGCCTCAGAGGGCGCGTCGGGCCTTGAGCGCGGTCGCCAGCGTGCCGTCGTCCAGCCAGTCGAGTTCACCGCCGACCGGAACGCCGTGGGCGAGGCGGGTCAGAGGCACGCTCAATTCGGCCAGGCGTTCGGCCAGATAATGGGCTGTGGTCTGGCCATCGACGGTGGCGTTGGTCGCCATGATGACTTCGCGGATACCGCCGGCGCCCACGCGCTTCACGAGGGCTGCGATGTTGAGCTCGTCCGGGCCGATGCCGTCGAGCGCCGACAGCGAGCCGCCCAGGACGTGGTAGCGGCCGGGGAATATCTTGCCGCGTTCCATGGCCCAGAGATCGCCGACGTCCTCGACGACGCAGAGCAGGCCTGGATCGCGCCTGGGGTCGGCGCAGATCGAGCAGGGAGCGACGGTATCGAGGTTGCCGCAGATCGAGCAGGCGCGGATTGCCCGCGCCGCATCGCCGAGCGCTGTGCCAAGCGGCTGCATCAGGGTTTCGCGCTTCTTCAGGAGGTGAAGCGCCACACGGCGGGCGGAGCGCGGGCCGAGGCCGGGCAGGCGGCTCAGCAACTGGATCAGCCGTTCGATCTCAGGCCCAATCATCTCGAGCTTTTCACCTGGAGCTTGAACCTAGAGCTTGAAGCCGGGTGGCAGCGGCAGGCCGCCGGTGATGGTCTTCATCTGCTCCTGGACCATCTGCTCGACCTTCCCCCGCGCATCGTTGGCGGCGGCCACGACCAGGTCCTCGACCACACCCTTGTCGGCTGGCACGAAGAGAGAGGCGTCGATCTCGACGCGGCGCGTCTCGTTCTTGCCGTTCACCGTCACCTTGACCAAACCGGCGCCCGAGGTGCCGACGATCTCTAGCCGCTCGAGCGTCGCCTGCAACTCCTGCATCTTCTGCTGCATGGCCTGGGCCTGCTGCATCAGGCCACCGAGATCCTTGAGCTTGTCGAACATCAGAACTCACTTTCGGGAATGTCGTCGTCCACGGGATAATCTTCGGCCGGTGGCGGTTCCTCGCCGGGCGGGCCCGTGAGGCCCGCGACCAGCGAGGTCTGCTCGCCCTTGCGGCGAACGGCATCGAGCTTGGCGCCCGGAAAGGTCTTCATTATGGCCTGCACCAGAAGATTGTCTTCGGCCTGGCTGCGCAGGCCGTCGGCCTTGGTCGCTTTCTGGGCGACCAGTGTCGGCTTGCCGGCGTCGCTCGAGACGGAGGCGATCCAGCGCCGGCCGGTCCAGCGGCTCAGGCACTCGCTCAGGCGCGACGCGAGGTCGGGCGGCGCCTGCGGCTCGGGGCGGAACTCGATCAGGCCGGGCTCGCAGCGCACCTCGTGGACATGATGCATCAGGTAGTTGACCAGTCGCGCCTCGCGCTTGGTCTCGAACAGCGCCACGACCTCAGTGAAGCTCCTGGGTGCCGGCAGCGCTTCGGCCGGCTGGCCCACGGCACTGACGGGCTGCGACGCCAGGCGAGCCGCGGCGCCGCCGCCGCCATTGCCGCCGCGCGGTGGCGCCGCAGACGGCGTGCTGGCCGTGGACCCGGTGCCGGTCTGCAGCGCCTTGATCGCATCGGCGGGCGAGGGCAGGTCGGCCACGTAGCAAAGACGGATCAGGGCCATTTCGGCGGCCCGTAGCGGCGAGGGCGCGGCCAGCGTCTCCTGCAGTCCCTTCATCAGCAGCGTCCAGGCCCGCGTGAGCGAGGCCATGGAAAGCTTGCCCGCCATGGCGAGCCCCTGCGCCCGCTCGCTGTCGGCCGAGCTCGCCGCGGCCTCGGGCGCCACTTTCAGCCTCGTCACCCAGTGCGTCAGTTCGAGCATGTCCTGCAGGACGACCACCGGGTCGGCACCCGAATCGTGCATCTCGCCCAGTGCCGCCACCACGGCCGGGGCGTCGCCGCGCATGGTCTTCTCGAACAGCTCGAGCATGCGGCTGCGGTCGGCCAAACCGAGCATGTCGCGTACCTGGGCTGCGTCGACCACGCCGCCGCCATGCGCGATCGCCTGATCGAGCATGGAGAGGCCGTCGCGCACCGAGCCGTCGGCGGCGCGGGCGATCAGGGCCAAAGCCTCGGGTGATATCTCGACCTTTTCGTTGGCCGAGATCTTGCCGAAATGTTCGACCAGCACGTCCAGCGGTACGCGCTTGAGGTCAAAGCGCTGGCAGCGGCTCAGCACCGTCACCGGCACCTTGCGGATCTCGGTGGTGGCGAACAGGAACTTCACGTGCGGCGGCGGCTCTTCCAGGGTCTTGAGAAGGGCATTGAAGGCCTTCTCCGACAGCATGTGCACTTCGTCGATGATGTAGACTTTGTAGCGCGCCGACACCGGCCGGTAGCGCACGCCCTCGATCAACTCGCGCACGTCGTCGATGCCGGTGCGCGAGGCCGCGTCCATCTCGATCACGTCGACGTGGCGGTCCTCGGTGATGGCCTTGCAGTTGTCGCAGACGCCGCACGGATCGACCGTCGGTCCGCCCTTGCCGTCGGCGCCGACGCAGTTCAGCGCCCGGGCGATGATGCGGGCGGTCGTGGTCTTGCCGACGCCGCGGACGCCCGTGAGCATGAAGGCATGTGCGATGCGGCCGGTCGCGATGGCGTTGCGCAGGGTGCGCACCATCGCCTCCTGGCCGACCAGGGTGGTGAAATCGGTGGGTCGGTACTTGCGGGCGAGCACCCGATAGGGGAGCGCTGCGTCCCCGGTGCCTTTGGTGGCTTGCGCCATGGCGATCACCCGCTCAAACGCCGCGGCCCCTCAAGCCCGGCGGTCGTCGCGCCTAGGCTGCCTACCCCTTGCGACGGCGTGCGCAAGGAAACAGGTGAGGGACCAGCATGACCCGAAGCGAATTCGTTACGGCTGCTTCCTTCCGGATCTGACCGGGTTGGCGACTGCTCCGCCCACACCGGCCCCTCGGAGGCGTTATATCAGGAGTCCGGGGCCCCGGCACAAGGGATGAAGTGGACCATTCCGAGCCTCGCCTGAAAGGGTGTCGCTTGATCGCGATGGGGGTCCGATTTGCCGGCCAAGGCCTTGATTCGACGCCGGAAACGCCGCGGCGCGTGCCACGGACTTTCAGGCCAAGGTTTTCACAATGCGTGTGCCGTAGCGGTCGGCCCCCGTGGACCATTCCGTGGACCATTCCAGGAACCGCCCGTTCGGCGGCCGATGGTCGAGATGCGTCGGCGGCCCTGGCCCGGGATTTCGATCCATTCGGGCGGCGGGGCCGGCGCCTTCGGCGGGCGAGGCGGAGGAGCCCGCCGGCCCGGCACGGCGCGCCACGCTGCGGCGAACTCGGGCAGGGTCTTGCGCCACTTGTAGAGGCTCGACCGCGGCACGCCTGCGGCGTCGGCCGCGGCACGGACCGAACCGCGCTTTTGCAGCTGTTTCAGGAAGCGGGTGAGCGCGCGCCCGGATGCACGGCGCCAGGGGGCGTCGGTCATTTTCCCTCTCTCGGGTTGGAATAAAGAAGACGCCCGGTCGGAAAAACCGCCGGGCGTTCAGGGCTGGAACAGCAAACTCCAGCTTATAGAAAAATCTACCTCAAATTGGCTGAACTTGCAAATTTAAGTTAATAGGCAGGTGACGGAACCTTTTCGACCGTCGGTCGTTTCCATAGTGGCGGCCCCTCCGGGATCCGTCCCGGAATGGCACTCCGCCATCCCGAACTCTCTCTATTTTGGGGTGACTAATGCTCAGGAAACTACTGGCTGTCGTTGCGGCCTCATACCTCTTGGGCGCTTGCGCCTCTGAACCGCCGCCTCCGCCCCCGCCACCTCCGCCCCCGCAGGCCCAATCGCAGGCCTTCATGGTGTTCTTCGACTGGGATCGCTCGAACCTGTCGCAGCAAGCGTTGAACACGGTCCAGCAGGCGGCCAACGCCTTCAAGACCCGCGGTAGCACCCGCATTACCACGACGGGCCACACCGACACGTCGGGCCCGGAAGCCTACAACATGGCGCTGTCTCTGCGTCGTGCGAACACGGTCAAGGACGCGCTGGTCCGCGAAGGCGTGCCGGCAACGGCCATCAGTGTGGTCGGCCGCGGTGAAGCCGGCCTGCTGGTGCAAACCGGCGACGGCGTGCGCGAGCCGCAGAACCGTCGTGTCGAGATCGTGGTCGACGGCATGGCTCAAGTGCCTGCCATCTTCAGGGACCCTGCGTCGTACTGTAAGGCCTTGAGCGACAAGTGGCGCGAGTTCCGCACTGCCCGGACAGATACCCGCGCATCGGCAGCCATCGCCAGATGCGAGGCGGGCGACTACCAGGCCGGCATCCCGGTGCTCGAGGATGCGCTGATCAGGGCCGACATCCCGCTCCCCGCGCCCGGCTTCCGCTGGCCCGGTCAGCCGATATCTCCGCGCTGAGTGACTTCACTTGAAACCGACGAGGCGGCCCTCCGAAAGGGGGGCCGCCTTTTCGTTGCCGGCAGCACGGAAAAAACGCGGCCCAATCCTCTAGCGGACGGTATTGATCTCGACCGCGCCGCCTTCGTCGAGGGCGCGTCGGGTGGCAGCCGAGAGCGTCAGCGCCTCGATGGCGCGTTCGGCGTCGAGCAGTGCGGGATCGGCGCGGTCGCGGATGCAATCGACGAAGCGTTGCAGCTCAGCCTCGTAGGGATTGCGGACCGCCACTGGAACAGGCCGGCGCGGACCGCTCTCACCGACCATCGTGAAAGTGCTTTTTGGCGGGTCGTCCTCGAACACGGTCGACAGTTCGAAGGCCGCGCGCTCGAACAGGGCGCGGAAGCCAACGGTGAAGGGGAACCCGGAAGGCATCAGGCCGCTGGCGGCGATCGTGGCGTGGCAGCCGTCGTCGTAGCTGAGCAGCGCCGAAATCTCTCCCGGTGCCCCACCATCGGTCCGTGTTGCGCTGGCCGACAGGCGCGCCGGGCGGCCCATCAGCCAAAGCACAATGTCGAAATCGAACGTCATCAGCTCGGTCGAGGGATCGCCGTAGTGTGCCTTATGGTCGGGCCTGCCGGACCGCAGGTACGAGCCCAGGCGATGCGCCACGAAGCTGAGCAGGCGGCCGTGTTCGCCGGTCTCGGTGGCCGTCTTGAGGTGCGCATAGGCGCCGACCGAGCGCATGAGCAGGCCGACCTGGAGCAGGCGGTCGGCGCGCCGCGCCGCGTCGCGCATCTGCCGTGCCTCATCCAATCGAGGCGCGAGAGGGCTCTCGCAGAACACGTGCTTGCCCTGTTCGAGAGCAGGGATGACGAAGGCGGCGTGAACTGCGCTCGGCAGGCAGACGTCGATGGCGTCCACCGCCATGTCCTGGATCAACGTCGCGACATCCGTGACGGGCACGGCACCGCAGAGGGCGGCAACCGAACGCACCCGTTCCGGGTTGCGGCCGAATATGCCGGCGATCTCCACGTTCGTGACGGTTGCATAGGCCGCGGCGTGTGTGGCGCCCATGGCGCCAGCACCAAGGATGCCGATCCGGATCTTTTTGTCGCCCATGCGCTCCGCGCTGTTGATGCGGGCATCATAGGCCTTGCCGAATTCTACACCAAGGCGTGGTGGCCCATGGGCCGTGTGGGGCCCAGGTGGTCGCGCAAGGTCGTGGAGCCGGTGACTGCCTACACGCCGACGAGTGTGGTGTTCACGACCAGTGTCGACAAGAGCGCCAGCAGTTCGAAATGGCCGATGGTCGACGGATGCTCGCCGTGGCCGGCGGCGAAGCCGCTTTCGACGGAGCGGCGATTCAAATCCTTGTTTCCTGGGTGCAGCGAGATAGTGCAAGTAGAGCAAACTAGATGCTCCGCAGTTTGTGCCGACATTTTCATCCAAATCACGGAATGCCGATTGCCGTGGATCGGCCTTCGATTATCGTCACTACGTTGGGAGTTTTCACGCTTACTCGTAAGTTCACGAGCGCCTCATTGACATTGAAGCAACTTCAGAAGCATCAGCCAGCACTGGGAATCGGACGAGCATCGAATCTTTCATGTGAGTGATTTCCAGACTACGATGCTTCGTTCTTGGCCGACCGATCAATCCTGTGGCAAGCAACCTCGTCCTTTGCCGGATCGTCACGAACGGCAGCACCATCAATGAGCATGTCTCGCGGGATTTCCAGGTGCCCAACCATGTATGCCCAAACACGATGGAGCGGCGAACGTATCGTCCGCCCTCCGGCTCGTCGAAATACCAGATTGGGATGTTGCGTTCGACGAAGGTCCGGAGCACTGGTCGGTTGATGGCCGGATGCCGTTACCTTGGCGACCTTCTGCGGGATGCCGAAGTACGGGTGACGTGCGGTGTTTCACCGAGGCGACGACCGATATCAGGTCCCATGCCGCGTCAATCAGCTGACCTCCGCGTCACCATGCATCCAATCGCGCCGACCGGCGTTGTCTCGTCATTGTGAGGGTCAACTGCCGAACAGAGCGTGAGGCGCGGGCTGGTGGCTTGGCGCGTGTGCGGCGCGCCATTCCGGTGTTTTTTTTGCTCGTGGCCGTGCTCTTTTCGGGGCCCCTTCACGCCCGGACGGCGAAAATCGCCTTGTCCGTGACGGGGGACGAGAGGATGGGCACGGACCTCCGGGAACTCGTCGAGACCTTCGAAAAGCAGCAGCCGCTCACGGGCGACGGCCTGTCGTTGCTTCAGGGCGCGCAGGCCGTGCTGTCGCGGGCTAATGCGGCGCTCCGGTCCCGCGGCTTCTACGATGCGGAAGTCCGGGCCAGCGTCGACGGCCGGCCGATCGCCGAGGCCGCGGCGCTGGACGCCATCGAGGCGCAGCCGGACGCCGCGCAGATTTCCATCGCGATGACCATCGACACCGGGCCGAGGTACCGGATCGGCACGGTGGCGATCCGCCCGCCCGGCGCGATGGTGTCCCTGCCCGATGTCGATCGCGGCAAGATCGGCCTTGCCCCAGGTGATCCCGCCGACGCCGCCGCGATCATCGCGGCCCAGGGCGAGATCATCGTCGAACTTCGCAAGCAGGGATATGCACTGGCGACCGCCAAGCGCGAGGTGGTGGTCGACCATGCCACGCAGGAGGCGGAGGTCACTTATGTCGTCGAGGCCGGCCCCACGGCGAAGATGGGCAAGGTGCATTTCTCGGGCACCGAGAAGGTCGACACCACCTATCTGCAGCGCCGGGTGCCGTTCACCGAGGGCGAGCCGTACGATCCCGCGAAGGTCGAGTTGCTGCGCGGCAAGCTCACGTCGCTCGGCGTCTTCAATGCCGTGCGCATCAAGCCCGCGACCGCGCTCGATGCCAACGGCGAGCTGCCGATCGACGTCGAACTCACCGACCGGCTGCAGCGCTCCTTCGGGTTCGGCGTGAGCTACGAGACCCAGCTCGGCTTTGCCGTTGACGGCTTCTGGGTGCACCGCAATCTGTTCGGCCAGGCCGAGAGCCTGCGCCTGTCGGCCGAGGTCAACCATATCGGCCAGGGCCTGGCGATCGTTGACACCGGTTTCGCCTTCCGGGCCGCCTTTCGCAAGCCCGACTGGTGGCTGGCGGGACAGGACGCACGACTGGAGGCCGCGGCACTGCGCGAAGTGCTGGATGCCTACACGCGCAAGGCCGTCACCTTCTACGGCGGGTTCGACCGCACTTTCTCGCCCCGCTGGCAGGCACGCGCGGGCCTCGCCATCGAGGTCGCCGACATCCTGCGCAACGGCATCACGAAGAACTACCGGATGCTCGGACTGCAGACGGCGGTGCTCTACAACAGGGCGAACAGCGATCTCGACCCGACGCGCGGCTATCGCCTGCAGCTCGATGTCACGCCTTGGCTCGACACCGGACCGGGTGGAGACTTCTTTACCGTCATGCGCCTGACCGGCCGCAACTACTTCGATCTCGCCGAGCCCGGGCGAACCGTGCTGGCAACCCGTGCCTCGGTCGGCACCGAGCCTGCGATCAGCATCGGCGGCATCCCGCCCGACAAGCTCTTCTATGCCGGCGGTGGCGGCTCGGTGCGCGGCTTCGTCTATCAAAGCGCCGGCCCGCGCGACGCCTTCAACAACCCGCTGGGCGGCGCCAGCGTCGTCGAGGCGAGCGTCGAGCTTCGCCAGCGCATCGGCCAGTCGTTCGGCGCCGTGGCCTTCGTCGACGCCGGCAGCGCCTATCCCGATTACCTGCCCAACTTCTCGCTGTTCGCGCCACGGGTCGGCGCCGGCACCGGCATCCGCTACTACACCGACTTCGGCCCGATACGGCTCGATGTCGGCTTTCCGCTCAACCGGCGTGAAGGCGACCCGCCGTTCGGCGTGTACGTCAGCCTCGGGCAGTCCTTCTGATGCGCGGGCGCCGCATCCTCCTTTTCACGACAGGCACCGTGGCAGCGCTGCTGGCACTTGTGTTCGGCGTGCTCCAGACGCCACCCGGTCAGCGCATCCTGGCGTCGGCCCTGTCGGCGGCCGCCTCGACACAGGAACGCCGCGTCGAGCTGAGCGGCCTCACGGGATTCTTCCCGACCGATCTTCGCCTGGCGCGGATCGAGTTCGCCGATCGGGGTGGCCCGTGGCTCACCGTTGCCGACGCGCGCCTTCGCTGGTCGTTCGCGTCGCTGTTGTCGGGCCGCCTGCGTATCGAGACTCTTTCGGCGGCCCGCATCGATCTCCTGCGCGTGCCCGAGCCGGCGAAGACGCCCGATGCGGTGCCGGCCGAGAGCGGGCCGCTGCGGTTGCCGGTGGGCATCGACCTGCAGGCGCTGGCGGTCGACGATCTGCATCTCGCCGCCGCGCTGGCGGGCGTCGAGGCGCGTTGGCGGCTTGGGGGCAGCGCATTCCTGCCGGCCGATCTGGCGGAGGGCAGGCTGCGGCTTTCCGGCGATCGCACGGACGGGCGCTCCGGTCACCTCAGCGCGGACATCCGCTTCGACGCCGGCCAGCGCACGGTCGACGGCGAGATCGCGCTCGACGAAGGGCCAGGCGGCGTGGTGGCGGCGCTGCTGAAAAGGCCCGAGCTCGACCGCGTCGGCGTGCGGCTTGCGGCGCGGGGCGATGCGACGGCGGGCAGCGCCGAATTGACTCTTTCGGCAGGCGATGCCGCCACGGCGAACGGTAAAGCGAAATGGGAGCCGCAAGGAACGGCAACGGCCGTCTCGGTCCGGCTCGATGTCGCCGGGCCAGGCTTGCCGCCCGGCCCGCTGGCCGACGCCGCGCGGGGACCTGCCTCGCTCACTGTCGACGCGATCGTCGACGACAGGCTGGTGACCTTAAACGAGGCCAGGCTCACGGCCGGTCCGCTCGGCCTCGTCGCCTCGGGGCGCTACGACCGCGCCGCCGACCGGCTCGCGGCCACGGCCACGCTGGACGCCGCCGAGCCGGGCGCTTTCGCCGCGCTGCTGGACGGCGTCGGCTGGCGCGACCTCCGCCTGCAGGCAACGGCCGATCTGCGCACGCTCGCGACACGGCCTGCGGGCACGATCGTGCTGGAGGGCGGCGCCGATGATCTCGCGCTGGCGGCGATCGATCCGCGCCTGCCGCCGCCCGGCAAGCTGACGCTCGCCTCGCGGCTCGCGCTGCGCGACGGGGCGATCGTCGTCGAATCGCTCGAACTCGGCTCGCCGCTCGCGTCGGCGAAGGGCTCCGGCACCTACGTCGTCGCGACGAAGACCGGTGAGGTCAAAGCCAACGTGGCACTGCCGAGCCTCGCGCCACTGTCGGCATTTGCAGAACAACCGCTGACAGGTAGCGCCGCGATCGACCTCACGGCGCGCATCGAGGCCGGCGATCTGACGCTGGGCTGGCAGGGCACGCTCGGCGACTTCGGCGTTCCGGGAGTGCCGCACGATCTCGTGGCGCCCACCGTCAGCCTCGCCGGTTCGGCGTCGTTGAAGCGCGACGACTCGTGGTCTCTGGCCGGCGTGCGTATCGCCAGCGAAGGCGGCGCGCTTGCCGTGACAGGTCATGGCCGCGGCCCCGCCGGCACGCTCGACCTTGCGCTCGACCTGCCCAAACTGGGCATCCTGCAGCCCGAGGTCGAAGGCGCCCTCACGGCAAATGCCACCGTCGGCTTCGGCCAGGAGACCGAGCTCAAGCTGAAGGCGGAGTTGCGCGACCTCAGGCACGGCCAACTTGCGTCACGACGACTATCGCTTGCCGCCACGACGACCCTCGACGCGACAGGCGCGGCGCGCGGCACGGTCGAGGCGAGCGGTGATCTCGCGGGCCAGCCCTTGTCGCTCGGCGGACGGTTTGCGCGCGATGCGGCGGGCGGCATCGTGGTGCCGAATTTCCAGGGTCGCTGGGCGAGTGCGGTGCTGGACGTCGCGGACCTTGCCGTCACCGAGGCTCGGACGTCAGGCCACGCGCGGCTGCGGATGGCGCGCCTGCAGGAAATCGCGGATCTGCTCGGCACCGACGTGGCGGGATCGCTCGACACGGAGGTGACGGCCGATCCCGGCGCACCGGCCGGCCGGCTCGACGTGCGGGTGCAGGGCACCGATCTGTTGAGCGGCGGCGTGGCGATCGGCGCGCTGGACCTCGCCGGCACGGTCGACGATCCCACCGGCATCGCCAGGACGGACGCCACGCTCAGGACCAGCCGCGTCGCCGGTGCTGCCGGCCTGAACGGCGTCAACGGGACCCTCAAAGGCGACCGGAACGGCCTGGATATTGCCCTGCAAGCCACCGGTGTGCAGACGAATGGAAGCGTCGCCGCCAGGGTCGAGCTGGCGGGTGAGCAGATCCGCATCGCCCTGTCACGCCTGGAAGGCCGCCATGAAGGCATTCCCATCGCGCTCACCGCACCCGCTCGCGTGACGATCGCCGGTGCGCGCATCACCATCGAGCCTGCGACGCTTCGGCTGGGCGGCGGCCGGCTCAGCGTGCGCGGCACGGTCGATCCGGTGGCCAGCGACCTGCGGCTCGAGCTGGCGGCGCTGCCGTTGTCGCTGATCGATGCCTTCGCGCCGGGGAC
Organism: Reyranella sp.; assembly: GCA_030684475.1. Lineage (GTDB taxonomy): Bacteria > Pseudomonadota > Alphaproteobacteria > Reyranellales > Reyranellaceae > Reyranella. Next base: position 29,040 of record JAUXWB010000526.1, read on the forward strand.
GGGCCTCGACGGCACGTTGCAGGCCAAGTTGCATGTGCAGGGGCCGAGCGATGCGCCGCGGATCGATGCCACCTACACCGCGTCGAACCTCAGGCTGCGCCGGCCCGATGCCGCGCTGCTGCCGGTGCTTTCGCTGCAGGGCACGGGCTCGCTGGTCGGGCGCCGGGCCACCGTCGATGCGCGCCTCGGTGCGGGCGGTGCGACGCGGCTTGCGTTGAAGGGGAGCGCCACGTTGCCCCAGGGGACGGCGCCGCTCTCGGCCACGGCCGCACTCTCCGGCACGCTCGACGTCGCGCCTTTCGCGCCGCTGCTGGGCGACGACATCCGCGGCATCGCCGGCACGCTGCGGCCCAATCTGACGCTCGACATCCGCGATGGAAAGGTTTCCGGCAGCGGCACCATCGATCTTGCGGGCGGCGTCATTGCCCTTCCGGAGTCGGGCCTGCGGCTGAGCGGCGGCGAGGGCCGCCTGGTGATGCAAGGCGAGACGCTGCAGGTGCAGCGGCTGGCGTTCCAGACGGCAGGCAACGGCAGCGTCACGGTGGGTGGCAGCCTGCGGATCGACGCGGCACAAGGGCTGGGGCTCGACCTTACCGTCGCCAGCCGTCGTGCGCTGCTGGTCAGCCGTGCGGATCTCGTCGCTACGGTGTCGAGCGATCTGAAAGTCACCGGGTCGACCACAGGCGGCATCGATATCGCCGGGCCGATCACCATCGACCGTGCCGAGATCGCGGTCGGGACGACGCAGTCGGTGGACTATCCCGTGCTCGAGGTGCGCGAGATCAACAAGCGCGGCGCGCCCGCGCCCGTCGCGGCCGCTCCACCGCCGGGGCAGAAGCGCCGGCCGCCGCCGTCTCCCACTGCCACGCCGATCCGGCTCGCGCTCACGATCGACGCGCCGCGGGCCGTCTTCGTGCGCGGCCGCGGGCTCGATGCAGAGATGGGCGGGCGCCTGCAGGTCGGCGGCACGCCAGCCGCACCCTCGGTCGTCGGCGGCCTGACACTGCGGCGCGGCGACTTCACGCTGGGCGGCCGCCGTCTCACCTTCAGCCGCGGCATCGTCACCCTCGACAACCTCGACACGATCGATCCACAGCTCGACTTCCTGGCGAGCACCACCGTGCGGTCGACCACGGTCGGCATCGCCATCACCGGCACGGCCCGTGCGCCCGTCCTCGCCATCAATTCGGCGCTGCCGCCCGACGAGGCGATGGCGCTGCTGATCTTCGGCAAGCCTGCTTCGGGTCTCAGCGCGAGCGAACTGGTGCAGGTCGCCCAGGCGATCGCCGAACTCACCGGCAACTCGCTCGGCGACAGCGTGGTCGGCCGGTTGCGCCGCGGTCTGCGGCTCGACCGGCTGAGCGTCGGCTCGTCAGGCAAGGCCACCCAGGACACAAGCGCCAGCTCGGTTTCCGTCGAAGCCGGCCGCTACGTGGCGCCAGGCGTCTATGTCGGGGCGCGCCAAGGCGCCTCCGGCACCTCCAGCCGCGGCGTCGTGCAGGTCGAGGTCTTCGACAACGTGAAGGTCGAGGGTGACATCGGCGCCGACTCCAACGGTCGCGTCGGCGTCAAGATGGAATGGGACTACTAGGGGCGATCCAGTCACCCCAGTCGAAGCAGTGGCACGGCGGCCGCGGCCAGCAGGACGGTCATTGCCGGGCGCGGGCCTTGGCCGTTGCGGCCTGATCCACGACGCCCTTGGCCGAGACGACGACGCCATAGTCCCGGAGCGCCGTCTCGACCGAGATCATCTCGTCCATCACGTCGTTGGCCACCTTGGCCGGATCGCGCTCTAGCGGGTTGCCGTAGCCACCGCCGGCCGGGCCGTAGCAGACGAAGCGGCCGCCGGTGGCGATGTTCATGTGCGGCACCTTGGAGGGCAGCGCGCGGTCGGGCTTGCCGGGTGTCACAAGATCGAGCTTGGCCGGCATACCTTCGCTGCCACCCAGGAACCCCCACGGCCGGTAGCGATGGCCTTCGCCTTCGATCGACGCGCCGCCGTCGCTCAGGAAGGTGAACTCGCGGATCGAGCCCAGGCCGCCCCGCCACTTGCCGGCGCCGCTCACGTCCTCGCGCAATTCATAGCGCAGCACGCGGAGCGGCAGATGGGTTTCGATGTCCTCGATCGGGTTGTTGCGCGTGTTGGCGTAGAGCGTGTCGACGGCGTCCATGCCGTCCTTGCCCAGACGTCCGCCGTAGGAACCCTCGAAGATCTCCATATGCACCCAGTGGGTCTCGTCCTTGAGGCCGGAGAAGGCGATGACTTTCAGATTGCCGATGCCGGCCGAGACGTTGCCCGGCATGGCTTGCGACAGAGCCTTCATCACCGTGTCGGCGAGCTGGTTGCCGGGACAGAAGCGCGCGATCGTGGGCGCCGGGAAGGTCGGGTTGGCGAGGCAACCCTTGGGCGCCACGATGGTGATCGGCCGGATCAGGCCTGCGTTCACCGGGATGTGGCCGTGGATCTCGGTGTCGAGCAGCACGGAGCGGATGGTGAGCCAGATCGCGATGTCGGCGGTGCCTTCCAGCGGCATGTTGATCGGCCGGTCGGGCACCTGCGGCGCCGTGCCGGTGAGGTCGACGACGAGAGAGTCGTCCTTCTTGGTGATGGTGACGACGATCGGCAGTTCCTTCTTGGTCGGATCGTCGCTGTCGAGATAGCCGTCGATCGCCGTCTCGGCGCGATAGACCCCGTCGGGCAGCTTGGCGATGGCCTGACGCATCAGTCGTTCGGCGTGGTCCATCAGGGCGCTGCAGGCGAGTTCGAAGGTTTCGAGGCCGTAGCGCTCGATCAGCTCGACCATGCGTTCGGCGCCGATGCGGGCGGCGGCCACCTGGGCGTCCATGTCGCCCACCACAAGGTCGGAGGCGCGGATATTGTCGCGCACGATCTGCCAGACCATGTCGTTCTTGACGCCACGATCGTAGACCTTGATCGCCTTGAACTGCAGGCCCTCGGCATAGGCGTCGATCGCCTCGACGATGCCGCAGGACCCGGGCGAGAGCGCGCCGATGTCGAGATGGTGCGCCGTGGTGGCGGCGAAGGCGATCAGCCGGCCTTCTACGAACACCGGCACGATGAAGGCGACGTCGGGCCCATGGCTGGCGCCCGAGTAGGCGTCGTTGTGCATGATGACGTCGCCCGGGCGGATGACATCGCCGCGAGCCGCCAGGATCTTCTGGATGCCGCGCACGTAGCCCGGGATCGGACCGGACTGCAGCGGCGTCGACTGAGCTGATTCGGCGAGGCCTCTTCCTTCCGCGTCGACCAGAGCTGCGCCAAAATCCTCCGACTCGCGGATGATCGAGGAGTAGCTCATGCGCATCAGCTTATAACCCATCTCGACCGCGATGTACTCGAGCGCGCCCTGGATCACGCTGGTGGTGATCGGATCGATGCGGTCGGGCTTCAGGGCAGGCTGGCGGCGGGGCGCGGTGCTCATGACGATCTCCTCAGGCATCGGCGCGGCGGATGATCAGATTGCCGGCGGCGTCGGCTTCGAAACTGTGCTGCGGCGGCACGACGGTCGTCGAATCCATCTGCAGGATGATGGCGGGTCCGGAGATGCGTTCGCCGACCGGCAGCAGGTCGCGGCGGTAGAAACCGGTGGAATAGTCGGCGAGCTTGCCCGCAACGCGGAAGGTGCAGGTGCCGCTGCGCACGAGGGCGGCTGCCGTCGATCTCGCCGCGCCGGCCGTCGGCTTGGCGATCTTGGCAGCACTGGCCGCACCGACCAGCCGCAGGTTCACGATCTCGATGACCGAATCGGCAAAATGGTGGCCGTACTCGCGCTTGTGGATCTCGTGAAAGGCCTCGAAGGCCTTGGCGAGCGAGGCTTCGTCGAGCGCGCCATCGGGGAAGGGCACGCGCAGCTCATAGCCCTGGCCGACGTACCGAAGATCGCCGCGGCGCTCGAAGGCGACCTTGGCAAGGTCGATGCCGTCCGTAGTGAAGCGCTCCGCCAGTTCCCTGGCCATCGCCGCGAAGTCGGCGTTGATCCGCCCGAGGTCGGCAGCGCCCGAGACCTGGAACGAGGTGCGGATGGCGTCGTAGCGCAGGTCGCTTATCAGCAGGCCCACCGCCGAGGTAATGCCGGGATGCGGCGGCACGATGACCTCGGTGACGCCCAGCATCTCGGCCACTTCGGCGCCGTGCAGCGGCCCCGCGCCGCCGAACGCCACCAGCGTGTAGTGGCGCGGGTCGATGCCCTTCTGGACGGTCCTGGACCGGATGGCGTTGGCCATGTTGGCGTTGATCACGGTGATCACGCCCTCGGCCGCCTCGCGGTCGGAGAGGCCGAGTTCGCGGGCCAGCTCACCGATGACGCGACGGGCCGCCACTTCGTCGAGCGACATGCCGCCGCCCAAAAAGTTGCCACCGTCGAGACGGCCCAGCACGACGTTGGCGTCGGTGACGGTGGCGCGGGCGCCGCCGCGGCCGTAGGCAGCGGGGCCCGGCACGGCGCCGGCCGAACGCGGGCCGACCTTGAAGGCCCCGGCCTGGTCGACATGGGCAATCGATCCGCCGCCGGCGCCGATGGTGTGGACGTCGATCATCGGCACCAGCACCGGGAAGCCCGCGATCCAGGTGTCGCGCGCCGTCGCCTCGCCGAAGCCGCCTTCCGTCACGATGCCGATGTCGGCTGAGGTGCCGCCGACGTCGAAAGTGATGAGATTGCGCCGGCCCGACAGGCCGCCCGCCCAGTCGCCGCCGATCACGCCCGCCGCCGGCCCCGAGAGCAGGGTGAGGACCGGCCGCTCGGCCACCATGGCAGGTGTCGCCACGCCGCCGTTCGAGGCCATGATGCGGAGATCGGCCTTGAAGCCCGAGGCCTCGATCTCGAATTCGAGCCGCGTCACGTAGTTGCGCACCTTGGGCCCGACGAAGGCGTTCATCGCCGTCGTGGTGAAGCGCTCGAACTCGCGGAACTGCGGCGACACCGACGAGGAGGTGGTGGCGAAGCACGCGGGATATTCCTCGCGCACGATTTCCATGGCGCGCGCCTCGTGGGCCGGGTCGAGATACGAGAACAGGAAGCAGATGGCGATCGCTTCGACGCCGGCCTCCTTCAGCTCGCGCACGGCCTGGCGCACGCCCTCCTCGTCGAGCGCCTCCAGCACCTCGCCCTTGGGCGGCACCAGCCGTTCCGTCACCGTCTTGCGGTGGCGGCGCTTGACCAGCGGCCGGTCTTGCCAGGGGATGTCCTGCATGATCGAGTAGTGCTGCGGCCGCTGGTGGCGGCCGATGTGCAGGATGTCGCGATAGCCGCCGGTGGTGATCATGCCGGTGACGGCGCCGTCGTGCTCGAGGATGGCGTTGGTGGCGATGGTCGTGCCGTGGAACACCGTGTCGATCGTCTCGCGCGCGATTTCGTACTTGTCGCAGAGCGCCATGAGGCCCTGCACGACGCCGCGCGAGGGGTCGTCCGGTGTGGTCGAGATCTTGTGCACGGCGGTCCGGCCGGCCTCGGTGTCGGCATAGACCAGGTCGGTAAACGTTCCGCCGACATCGACGCCGATCAATCGCATGCGCTTCGCTCCCTGGGAAATCCCACTGGCCAAGGTCAGCAAGACTTGCGCCATTGGCCAGAGCTTTTTTCCCCAGATATTTTACAGTGCTGGCATGGGGCTTGCTTCCGAGGTGACTATGGCGACCAAGCCGGACATTGAACTCGTTGCCCTGACCAAGCGCTATGGTGAGGCGGTCGCGGTCGACCGCATCAATCTGCGCATTCCGGCAGGCACCTATTGCTGCCTGTTGGGCCCCTCCGGCTGCGGCAAGACCACGACCTTGCGCATGATGGCGGGCCACGAGGAGGCGAGCGAGGGCGACGTCATCCTGGGAACCGAGAACATCACGCGCCTGCCGCCAGCGGCGCGCGGCACGGCCATGATGTTCCAGAGCTACGCCCTGTTTCCGCATCTCGACTGCACCGATAACGTCGCCTTCAGCCTGAAAATGCGCGGCGTCGACAAGGATTCCCGCCGGGCGCGTGCACGGGAGATGTTGGGGCGGGTCCAGATGGAACCCTACGCCGGCCGTTTGCCGGCCCAGCTTTCGGGCGGCCAGCAGCAGCGGGTGGCGCTGGCCCGCGCATTGATCACCGATCCGCAGGTCTTGCTGCTCGACGAGCCGCTGTCGGCACTCGATCCGTTTCTGCGCGTGAGGATGCGCGAGGAACTGAAGACGCTGCAGACCCGGCTGGGCATCAGCTTCATCCACGTGACGCACAGCCAGGACGAGGCGATGGCGCTGGCCGACCTTGTCGTCGTGATGAATCGCGGCAGGATCGAGCAGGCCGGCACGGCACGCGAGGTCTTCAATCGGCCGGCCTCTTCGTTCGTCGCGAAATTCATCGGCGGCCACAACGTGCTGCCGGCCGCCGTGGCACGCGCCAGGGGAGATGCGCCGTTGGTCGCCATCCGCGCCGATCGCATGACCGTGCAGGCGGGCGTCACGACGGAGGCAGGTGCTTCGTCGCTCCAGGGCGTGGCGCGGTCGGTCGAGTACCTCGGCGCGACCGTGCAGGTTGGCGTCGACGTGGCCGGACTCGAGACGCTGTCGGCCGTGGTGTCGGAGGCGCATTTCGATGCGGCGCCGGTCAGCCCTGGCCAGCCGGTGGTTCTGTCGTGGAGGCCCGAGGACATGCACGTCCTCGGACATTGAGGGGAGGCGGCCCCGCGCCGTCACTGAGTGAAGGAGAACGACGAGATGGCTCCGAAATCGAACGGCGGTGTAGGCCGCCGCAGGATGCTGAAGGGCGCGGCTGGTGTTGCCGGCGCAGCACTGGGAAGCGGCGTGATCACCGGCTTCCCCGTGATCTGGGCGCAGAACATCAAGAACATCACGCTGCGCCAGTGCGGCACCGGCGTGTCGGCCATCAACGAGATCGCCGAGAAGTGCAAAGCCGACCTTGGCTTCACCCTGCAGATGACGGCGCTCGATTCGGATGCCGTCGTGCAGCGCGTGGTGACGCAGCCGAACTCGTTTGACATCGGCGATATCGAATACTGGATGTGCAAGAAGGTCTTCCCGGCCAACACGCTGCAGGCGATGGACGTCAAGAAGATCAAGTACTTCGACAAGATCGTTCCGATCTTCACCACCGGCAAGCTGAAGCCCGACAGCGTCATTGCCCAAGGCACGGCGCCGAACACGGTGAGTTTCGTCGAGGGGGCGGGCTCGACCAAGTTCGCCAAGGGCCAGACCGGCTGGTTCACGATGATCCCCACGATCTACAACGCCGACACGCTGGGCATCCGCCCCGACCTGGTCGGCCGCAAGATCGAGAACTGGAAGGACATCCTCGATCCGAAGTTCAAGGGCAAGACCTCGATCCTGAACATCCCGTCGATCGGCATCATGGATGCCGCGATGATCTGCGAGTCGGCGGGCATCGTGAAGTACGGCGACAAGGGCAACATGACCAAGGCGGAAATCGACAAGACCATCGATTTCCTGATCAAGACCAAGATGGACGGCCAGTTCCGCGCCTTCTGGAAGACTTTCGACGAGTCGGTCAACCTGATGACCTCGGGCGAGGTCGTGATCCAGTCGATGTGGTCGCCGGCGGTGTCGGCAGTGCGCGCCAAGGGCGTGCCCTGCGTCTATCAGCCACTCAAGGAAGGCTATCGCGCCTGGGGGGGCGGTCTGTCGCTGGCCAAGCACCTGCAGGGCGCGCAACTCGATGCCGCCTACGAGTACATCAACTGGTACCTGTCGGGCTGGGTCGGCGCGTTCCTGAACCGCCAAGGTTACTACTCGGCGGTGCTCGATACGGCCAAGGCCAATATGAGCGCCGACGAGTGGGGCTTCTGGATGGAAGGCAAGCCCGCTCAGGGCGACATCAAGAACCCACAGGGCGTGGTGGTGGAAAAGAAGGGTGCCGTGCGTGACGGTGGTTCGTTCTACGACCGCATGGGCGCTGTCGCCTGCTGGAACGCCGTGATGGATGAGGACCGTTACATGGTCCAGAAGTGGAATCAGTTCATCGCCGCCTGATCGAAGCAAAGCGTAGAGGAGGGGTGCCGCCGTCGCGGCACCCCGTCTGCGATGTCGCGCGCCAAAACCTGGATCAGCTACCTGCAGGTCGCACCGCTTGCGTTGGTGTTCCTGCTCTTTCTCGTCGTGCCGATCGCCACGATCGTGGTGGTGAGCTTCTTCGACTACAACACGACCCAGATCATCCCGGCCTTCATTCTGCAGAATTACGATGAACTGCTGACCTCGCCGGTCACCTGGCGCACCTATCTGCAGACGATCGAGTTCGCAGCCATCACCTGGGTGCTGACGCTGGCGATCGGCTTCACGGTCGCCTACTTCCTCGCTTTCCATGTCCGTTCGCCGACGTGGCAGACCGTCCTGTTTCTGGTGTGCACTATCCCGTTCTGGACATCCAACGTCATCCGCATGATTTCGTGGATCCCGTTCCTCGGGCGCAACGGGCTCGCCAACACGACGCTCCTGAACCTGGGCTTGATCGATCAGCCGCTGGAGTTCCTGCTCTATTCGGATTTTGCGGTCGTGCTGGCTTACGTCCACCTCTACACGCTGTTCATGGTGGTGCCGATCTTCAACTCCATGATGCGCATCGACCGCAGCCTGCTCGAGGCGGCGCGCGATGCCGGTGCGTCGGGCTGGCAAACGCTGGTGAACGTCATCCTGCCGCTCTGCAAGCCGGGTATTGCCATCGGCTCGATCTTCATCGTCACCATCGTCATGGGCGACTTCGTCACCGTGCGCATGATGAGCGGGGGGCTTAGTGCCTCGGTGGGCCTGATGATGATGAATGCCATGTCGCTGCTGCAGTATCCCGCTGCGGCCGCCAATGCCGTCGTGCTGCTGCTGGTGGTGCTGTTCATCGTTGCGGCCATGATGCGCATGGTCGACATCCGCAAGGAGCTGTGACGTGCAGCACGGCAAGCGCGGTCTCGCCTTCTGGCTGCTCGCCGCCTTCTTCGGCCTGTTCGTGCTGTTCCTCTACGGCCCGACTCTGACCATCCTCGTGCTGTCGTTCCAGGGACCCGCGGGCGGGCTCACCTTCCCGATGAACGGCGTCTCGGTGCACTGGTTCAAGAACCTGTTCGAGAAACAGATGGTCGGCGACTTTGCCGGTTCCTTCCAGCGCTCGATGATCCTGGGCGTCGCGGTCATGCTGGTGACGGTGGTCGTCTCCCTCTCCGCCGGTCTCGCCTTCCGCACGCGTTTCCGTGGCTCCGGTGTCGTCTTCTATCTCGCCATCGCCAGCCTGATCGTGCCGTCGATCCTGATCAGCCTCGGCATCGGTCTGCTGTTTCGCGTACTGGGCTGGGATCCCGCCTGGTATAGCTCGGCCTTCGGCGCCCACCTGACCTGGACCCTGCCGTTCGGCCTGCTGATCATGTTCGCGGTCTTCAACCGCTTCGATCGGCGCTACGAAGAGGCAGCGCGCGACCTCGGCGCCACCTCGTGGCAGACGATCCGGCATGTGGTGATTCCCATCCTGCTGCCGAGCCTCATTGGCGTGGGTCTGTTCGGCTTCACGCTTTCGTATGACGAGTTCGCGCGTAGCCTCTACACGTCGGGCACCTTCAACACCCTGCCGCTGGAGATCTATGGCATGACCACCAACGTCACGACGCCGGTGCTGTATGCGCTCGGCACCGTGACCACGGGCGTCTCCTTCGCCGTGATCGCCATTGCCCTGGTGTCGGTGACGTGGCTGCGTCGTCGCCGGGCGCGCCATGGCAGCGACGCCGGCAAGGCGGCCTGACGTGGTCCGTCGGACGCGGCTGCTGCGCCTGCCGACGGCCAGTCCGGGCGACACGGCTGCACTCGCCGCGGCGATCGATGCCGGCGAGGTCGATCCCGCGACCATCGTGGCCATCATTGGCAAGACCGAGGGCAATGGCTGCGTCAACGATTTCACCCGCGGCTACGCCACGCTCGCCCTGAAGCTGCTGCTGGCCGATAGGCTGAGATGCTCGCGGGCGGACATCGAGAAGCGGGTCGCGATCGTGATGTCGGGCGGCACGGAAGGCGGGCTGTCACCACATCTGCTTGTGTTCAGCCGCGAGGCTGCAACACTGGCGGCGTCCGGGCCGCGGCTGGCCATCGGCGTCGGACTGACACGGCCCTTCGCACCCGAGGAGATCGGCCGCGCGCCACAAGTCGAGGAGACCGCGGCGGCGGTTGCGCTGGCGATGAAGGATGCCGGTATCGTCCAACCGGCAGATGTTCATTTCGTCCAGATCAAGTGCCCGTTGCTCACCAAGGAGAGGATCGAGGAGTCGGCTCGGCGTCGCGCCGTCACGGCGACCGACGACACCTATCATTCGATGGCGTTGTCGCGCGGTGCATCGGCGCTCGGCGTCGCCCTGGCGCTGGGCGAGGTGAACGGCGCGCCGGAGCAGGCGATCTGCCGCGACTGGTCGCTTTTCTCCAGGGTTGCCAGCACCTCGGCTGGAGTCGAGCTGCTGCGCAACGAGATCGTGGTGCTGGGCAATGCGCCCGGCTGGGCCAGCGATCTCGTGATCGGTCACGACGTGATGAAGGACGCGATCGATGCCGAGGCTGCCCGTCGCGTGCTGGCCGGGATCGGCGGCGAGACCGTTGCGGTGCTCGCCAAGGCCGAGGCATCGCCCTCGGGCGAGATTCGTGGCCGGCGGCACACCATGCTGGACGACAGCGACATCCACTCGACCCGGCATGTCCGTGCCCTGGTGGGTGGCGTACTGGCCGGCGTGATCGGCGACACGATGCTCTACGTTTCCGGCGGCGCCGAGCACCAGGGTCCGGCGGGCGGGGGCCCGATCGCGATCATTGGGCGGGTTTGACCGGCTGGGCTAAGCTCGTCCGATGAGCCCATCGGATCCCTACGAAAGTCTCGGCGTTCGTCGCCGCATCAATGCCGCCGGCGCGCTGACGCGGTTGGGCGGCGCCGTGATGGCGCCTGAAGTGATGGCGGCGATGGCCGCGGCCTCGCGTGCCTCGGTCGATATCGGCGAACTGCAGGACGCGGCAAGCAATCGTATCGCCGAGGCCACCGGCGCTGAAGCCGGGCTCGTGACCACGGGCGCTGCGGCGGCGCTCACCCTGGCCGCTGCTGCCTCGATCGCGCGCTGGGACGTGGCCAAGATGGCGGCCCTGCCGCATGCCGACGCGTTCCCGCGCGACATCCTGATCCCGCGCACGCACCGCACGGGTTACGCCCACGCCCTGGCGGCTTCCGGCGCCCGGCTGGTCGACATCGGCCACAACGACCGCGGCACCGGCGCCGGCGTGCGTGGCCTCGAGGCCTGGGAAATCGAGACGGCGCTCACGCCGTCTGTCGTCGCCGTGACCTTCTCGGTCAACGCGACCAGCATCGTCGACCTGCCCACCGTCATCGCCGTGTGCCGGGCGAGCGGCGTGCCGTTGATTGTCGATGCCGCCGCTCAACTGCCGCCCAAGGAGAACTTGCGCCGCTTCATCGCCATGGGCGCGGACCTCGTGGCCTTTTCCGGAGGCAAGGCGCTCGGCGGGCCACAGGCCTCGGGCATTCTCGCTGGTCGCCGCGATCTCGTGGCGTCCGCTCTGTTGCAGCAACTCGACATGGACGTCGCGCCCGAGACCTGGACGCCGCCCAAGCTGATCGACCGCACCAACCTGCGCGGCGTCCCGCATCACGGCATCGGGCGTGGCTTCAAGGCGGGCAAGGAGGAGATCGTGGGCCTGCTGACGGCCCTCGATCGCTTCATGAAGGCCGACGATGTGGCGGACAATGCCGCTCTCGAAACCCGTTTGAAGGCGATCGCCGGGACGCTGGCCGGCATCGATGTCGCCCTGATCCCGGCGCAACGGACCGGGCGCGTGCCGGTGCTCGAAATCGCCGTGCCCGATGCGCTGGCCATGAGCGCGCGCCTGCAGCGCAACGACCCGCCGGTGCATCTGTCCGAGCGCCACGCCGCGCGCGGCGTGCTGACGCTCGATCCGCAGGTCCTGCTGCCCGAGCACGACGCGCCGCTCGCGGCGGCGATCCGTGCCGCGCTGCGGGGTGCTACGGTGAAGCCATGAAGCTCGCGAACCATGACCGCTACGACTACGTTCCGTTACGCGGCCGGCCCGACTATTCGTGGCCGGGAGGCAAGAAGCTTGCCGTCTACTTCGCCCTCAATCTGGAGCACTTTGCATTCGGCGAGGGGTTGGGGGCGGAACTGGCACCCGGCGGGCCGCAACCGGACGTGCTGAACTTTGCCTGGCGCGACTGGGGCAACCGGGTGGGCGCCTGGTACCTGCTCGACGCGTTCGACGGGCTGCGGCTGCCTATGGCTGCTCTGGTGAACAGCGCGATGTACGACTATGCGCCGCAACTCGTGGCGGCCTGCCGCGCGCGCGGCGACGAGATCGTCGGCCACGGCCGAACCAACGCGGAGCGGCAGGGCGTTCTCGATGAGGCCGCGGAAGGCGCACTGATCGCCGAAGCAACGGCGAGGGTGGCGAAGGAGGAGGGGCATCCGCCGCAGGGCTGGCTCGGACCGTGGATTTCGCAGAGCCACTGCACGCCGGACCTGCTGGCCGAAGCCGGCTACGACTATTTGCTCGACTGGTGCATGGACGACCAGCCGGTCTGGTTCCGCTGCCGGGGCGGCCGGCGGATCCTGGCGGTGCCCTATCCGCAGGAAGCCAACGACATCCCGTCGGTGGTCGGGCGCAAGGACGGCGCCACGCAGTTCGCCGACATCGTCGTCGACCAGTTCGACGAGATGCTGGAGCTGTCGAAGGCACGTCCGCTCGTCATGGGCGTGGCGTTGCACGCCTATATCGTTGGCCAACCGCATCGCCTCAAGCATCTCAAGCGCGCTCTGCGCCACATTGCGGCGCATCGCGATGCGATATGGCTGACGACACCGGGCGCCATCGCCCGGCATTGCGCAGGCTTGCCGGCACGGATTGTGCCCTAGGTATGATGCCGGCGCGCGGCTGTGCTGGACAAGCGTGAGTGGCGGTCAGCATACTCGCTGCGAAGAGGCTAAGGAGACGTTCGCATGTTGAAGCGCATTTTCGCTGGCGCGTTGGCGCTGGCCGTACCGTTCACGCCAGTACAGGCGCAGGAGAAGGTCCTGAAGGCGGTGATGCACGCGGACGTGCGCGTCATCGATCCGGTGTGGACGACGCAAACGATCGCCAACATCCACGGCATGCTTGTATACGACACGCTGTTCGGCAACGACGCACAAATGAAACCGCAGCCGCAGATGGTCGGCAAGTACGACATCAGCCCGGACAAGCTCACCTACACATTCACCCTGCGCGACGGGCTGAAGTTCGGCGACGGCTCGCCGGTTACCACCAAGGACGTCATCGCCTCGCTCAAGCGCTGGGGCCGCAAGGACGGTGTCGGCATTCGGCTGATGTCGTTCGTCGACAAGCTCGAGGCGGTCGACGACAAGACATTCCGAATGGTCCTTACCAAGCCCTACGGCATGGTGCTGGAGTCGCTCGGCAAGACCAACTCGTCGGTCGCGGTCATCATGCGTGAGCAGGAAGCGATGACCGATCCCCAACAGCAGGTGAAAGAATCGATCGGCTCCGGGCCGTTCAACTTCGCCAAGGACCAGTGGGTGCCGGGCAGCAAGGCGGTCTACGTCAAGAACCCGCACTACGTGCCGCGGCCGGGCAACGAGCCGCCGTCGTCCTTCGCCGGCACCAAGTTCGCCGGCGTCGACCGGATCGAGCTGCAGTGGATTTCCGATCCGCAGACCGCGATGTCGGCCCTGATCAACGGCGAGATCGACTTCTTCGAGGCACCCAGCATCGACTTCCTGCCCATCCTCGAGAAGGCGAAGGGCGTCAAGCTGATGAAGACCGGCACGCTCGACAGCACCCACGGCATGATCCGGCTCAACCATCTCCATCCGCCGTTCGACAATCCCAAGGCACGCCAGGCGATGTACCACCTGATCAACCAGGAGGACTTCCTGCGCGCCATCGTCGGCAATCCGGCCTACTACCGTGTCTGCCACGGGCTCATCACCTGCGGTTCGCCGCTCGCCAACGACGGCGGCAGCGCCATGCTGAAGGACTACAATCCGAAGAAGGCGCTGCAGCTCCTGAAGGAGGCCGGCTACAAGGGCGAGCCGATCACCATCCTGCAGGCCACAGATCACGTCACCATCACGCCGGCGACGCAGGTGCTGATCCAGGCGATGCGCGAGGCGGGCATCAACGTCGATGCCCAGGCGATGGATTGGGGCTCGGTCGTGTCACGGCGTTCCAAGAAGGATCCGCCGGCGCAAGGCGGCTGGAACATCTTCGTCACCACGACGGGTGGCGTCGGCTCGGCCAATCCGGTGCTCCACACCTGGATCGGCGCGGCCTGCGAAAAGGGCCTGTTCGGCTGGCCGTGCGATGCCAAGATCGAGGAGCTGCGCAACGCCTTCGCGTTCGCCCAGAGCGACGAGGAGCGCAAGAAGATCGCGACGGAACTGCAGACCCGCGCCATCGAGCAGGTGGTCTACATCCCGTTCGGCCAGTGGACGGTGCCGCTCGCCTACCGGGCCGACCGCATCGAGGGCATCGTCCCCAACACCGGCCTCGCGGTGCTGTGGAACATCAAGAAGAAGTAGATGCGTAAACCCGGGCCGGGCGCCGCGCTGACCGCATGACCGCCTACATCGTGCGGCGCCTGTTTGCCACCCTGCCGGTGATGGCGGTGGTGGCGATCTTCGTCTTTTTCCTGATCCGCTTTGCGCCGGGCGATCCCGCGGCAATCATCGCCGGCGAGGACGCCACGGCGGAGGCGATCGCCCAGGTGCGCGCCAAGCTCGGCCTCGACCGGCCGTTCATGGAGCAGTTCGTCATCTGGATCCTGCAGATGATGCAGGGCGATCTGGGCGTTTCGATCTTCTCCAACCTGCCGGTGAGCCGGCTGATCGTGCAGCGCCTCGAACCCACGGTGGCGCTCACACTCTCGACCCTGTTCGTGGCCGTGGCGCTCGCCATTCCGACCGGAGTGCTGGCAGCGTGGAAGGCGCGTAAGCTGGTCGATCGTCTGGTCATGGGCTTTGCCGTGCTGGGCTTCGCCATGCCGGTGTTCGTGCTGGCCTATATCCTGATCTACTTCTTCGCCGTGCAGTGGCAGCTCCTGCCGGTGCAGGGCTACCGGCCCATTGCCGAGGGTCTTTGGCCGTTCGTCGAGAGCCTGATCCTGCCCTCGGTGGCGCTGGGCGTCACCTATATGGCGCTGATCGCCCGCATCACCCGGGCCTCGATGCTGGAAGTGCTGGCGCAGGACTACATCCGCACTGCCAACGCCAAGGGACTCGCCACCGACCGCGTGCTGTTGCTGCATGCGCTGAAGAATGCCGCCGTGCCGATCGTCACCGTGATCGGCATCGGCATTGCGCTGCTGATCTCGGGCGTGGTGATCACCGAGACCGTGTTCAATATTCCGGGCCTCGGGCGGCTCACCGTCGACGCCGTCCTGAAGCGCGACTATCCGGTGGTGCAGGGTCTGATCCTGGTGTTTGCCGCCGCCAAGGTGTTGGTGAACCTGATCATCGACATCTCCTACGCCTTCCTCGATCCGCGCATCCGGTACTGACATGGCCGTTATCACCGACGACCTCGTCCTGTCGCCGCGCCGCTTCTCGCTGTGGACCGCCATCCGGCGCAACCCCACGATCGCCTTCGGTGGCATCCTTCTCTTGGCATTGATCGCCGTCGCCGTCGTGGGACCGTCCTTCGTTGGCGACCCGTTCAAGCTCTCGCCGGTCAATCGGCTGAGGCCGCCGTCGGAGCGCTGGTGGTTCGGCACCGACCAGTTCGGACGCGACGTGTTCACCCGCACCGTTTACGGCGCCCGCGTGTCGCTGTTCGTCGGCCTCTCGGTCGCAGCCTTTTCCAGCCTGCTCGGGCTCGCCCTCGGCCTGTTGTGCGGCTACTTCCGCCGGGTTGACGCCATCGTCATGCGCATCATGGACGGGCTGATGGCGATTCCCTCGATCCTGCTCGCCATCGCCCTGATCACGCTGACGCGGCCCGGTCTTGGCATCGTGATCGTGGCCATCGTCATTCCCGAGGTGCCGCGCATCGTGCGCGTGGTGCGCGCCGTTGTGCTGTCGATCCGCAGCCAGCCCTACATCGAAAGCGCCATCGCCGGCGGCACCAAGAACACCAAGCTGCTGCTACGCCATGTCCTGCCCAATGCCCTGGCACCGTTGATCGTGCAGTCGACCTACGTTTGTGCCTCGGCAATGCTGATCGAAGCCGGCCTGAGCTTTCTCGGCGCCGGCGTGCCGCCGGAAGTGCCGAGCTGGGGCAACATCATCGCCCAGGGCCGCACCTTCTTTCAGATCGCGCCGTGGACGATCCTGATTCCCGGCACCTTCCTCGCCATCACCGTGCTGGCCGTGAACCTGCTGGGCGATGGCCTGCGCGACCGGCTCGATCCGCGGCTGGCGAGGCGGCTATGAACGCCGCTACGGGCAACATTCTGGAAGTTCGCGACCTGCAAACCCAGTTCAACACCCTGGATGGGGTGGTACGGGCGGTCGACGGCGTGTCGTTCGACCTGGCGCGCGGCGAAACGCTCGGCATCGTGGGCGAATCGGGCTGCGGCAAGTCGGTGACGGCGCTTTCCATCCTGCGGCTGATCCCGTCCGAGACCGGCCGCATTGTCGCGGGCTCGATCCGATTCGAGGGCGAGGAGCTCACGACATTGGGCGAGGAGGCGATGAAGCGCCTGCGCGGCCATCGCATCTCCATGATCTTCCAGGAGCCGATGACCAGCCTCAATCCGGTGCTGACGGTTGGCACGCAGATCGCCGAGAACGTCGTGCGCCATATGGGTGTGTCGTGGCGGGCGGCGCGCGAGCGGTCGTTCGAGATGCTCGACCTGGTACGCATCGCCGATGCCAGGCGCCGGCTCGACGAATATCCGCACCAGCTCTCGGGCGGCATGCGCCAGCGCGTGATGATCGCCATGGCGCTCAGCTGCGATCCGCAGGTGCTGATTGCCGACGAGCCCACCACGGCGCTCGACGTCACCATCCAGGCCCAGATCCTCCAGCTGATGCTGGAACTCAAGGAAAAGACCGGCACCGCCATCGTGTTGATCACTCACGATCTCGGCGTCGTGGCCGAGACCACGGAGCGCGTCGTTGTGATGTACGCCGGCCGCAAGGTCGAGGAAGCACCGGTCGAGGCGCTGTTCGAGGAGCCTCTGCACCCCTACACGCGGGGCCTGATGCGGGCGATTCCGCGCCTCGACATCGAGGCCGATGCCGCCGGCACGCGGCCCAGGCTGCAGGAGATTCCCGGGCTCGTGCCGAGGCTCACGCAACCCATTCCCGGATGCGCTTTCGCGCCGCGCTGCGGCTTTGCGACCGAGCGCTGCCGCATCGAAGCGCCGCCGCTGATCGATGTCGGGGCAGGGCACACGGTCGCCTGCTGGGAAGTCGACCGCGTGCGGGCGAGCGCGCTATGACGACGGAACGCCCGGTCCTCGAGGTTGAAGGCCTCGTCAAGCATTTCCCCATCCACGGCGGCCTGTTGCAGCGGCGTGTCGGCGAGGTGAGGGCGGTCGATGGCGTTTCCTTCTCGATCGCCCGCGGTGAGACGCTGGGCCTGGTGGGCGAATCGGGTTGCGGCAAGTCGACCATCGGCAAGACGGTGCTGAAACTGGTCGAGCCCACCGCCGGGCGCATCGTGCTGGCGGGCGAGGACATCTCTTCACTCAAGCCCGGTGCCATGTGGCCGCACCGCCGCCGCATCCAGACGATCTTCCAGGATCCCTACTCGTCGATGAACCCGCGCCTGCCCTCGGGCACGATCGTGGGCGAGCCGCTGGAGAATTTCGGCCTCTCGAGCGGCCGCGACACCGACGAGCGCGTCGCTCGCCTGTTCGAGCGCGTCGGGCTGCGGCCTGATGCGATGCGCAAGTACGCCCACGAGTTCTCCGGCGGCCAGCGCCAGCGGCTGGGCATCGCCAAGGCCCTGGCGGTCAATCCCGACGTGATCGTGGCCGACGAGCCGGTCTCGGCGCTCGACGTCTCGGTGCAGGCGCAGGTGCTGAACCTGCTGATCGACCTGCAGGAGGAATTCCGGCTCGCCTATCTCTTCATCAGCCACGATCTCGCGGTGATGCGCCACATCAGCCACCGCATCGCGGTGATGTATCTCGGCCGCATCGTCGAACTCACGACCAAGCGCACGTTGTTCACGCAGCCGCTGCATCCCTACACCGAGGCGCTGCTGTCGGCCGCCACCGCGCCCGATCCCAGGCGCCGCCGCCAGAAGAAGCGCATCGTCCAGGGCGACGTGCCGAGCCCGGCCAATCCGCCGCCGGGCTGTCACTTCCACACGCGCTGCCCCTACGCGATGCCCGAATGCAAGGCCACGGCACCGCCGCTGATCGAGGTGGCCGAAGGCCATCACGTCGCCTGCCTGCGCCGTCCCGTCGGTGGTGACCCGGGGCCGCTGTCGATCCTGGGTTAGCCGCTGCTACGCCTGCGGCGTTTCCGCCGGCTGGGTGGTCCGCAGCGACGGCCGAGGCGATACAGCATCAAACCAGGCAGCCAGCTTGGGCGCGACGTCGCGCCAATCGCTTCCGTATCGCCAATCGTCGTAGCCGCAGGCGACGGCGGTCGTTATCTGCGCCAGATCGAATTCGGCGCCGAAAGCCGATACTTGCTTCTCCAGTGCCTCGTAGCACCTGAGCTGCCGATCCCGCATCTTGTCGATGAAGTCGTTCGACCGTTCGTGCTCTGAGCGAAGCAGCTCAGCGCGCCTGGAGATCTGAGCTTCAATGATGGCGTTGGCGATGGAGATCGTTGCGAGCGCACGCCATCGGGCGGCACCATCGCGTGCGAGCAGGCGAAAGTTGCCGAACTCGCCGTTCAGGTAGTCACAGATCGAATGTGAGTCCGCGAGCGTGAAGTCGGCTGTGACAAGCGTGGGTATCCTAGCGACCGGAGTATCGCCCATGAACTCCGGATGGGGCACGACTGTCCGCGTGCCCCATGCGTGCGGCCACTTCGTCTGCACGAATTCGAAACGGTCCCGAATGCCCAACTCCAGGATCGTGACCATGACCCGCCTCACCCAGGGAGAGGCCGGCGTAACGTAGAGGCGCACTTCTAGGACCGCCGCGCGCCGGGCGCCGTGTCGCGGAGATAGCTCAGCGCCGCCTGCACGCCGCCCACCTTGTGCGGCACCTTGGCGAGGCCCAGCGCCATCTCGACGCCCGAGAGCGCCCCCATCAGCATCAGGTCGTTGAAATCGCCGAGATGGCCGATGCGGAACACCTTGCCCGCGACCTTGCTGAGGCCCTGGCCCAGCGACAGGTTGAAGTTCTCCAGCGCCACCTTGCGGAAGGCGTCGGCGTCGTGACCCTCCGGCATCATGATCGCCGTCAACGATCCAGAGTAGGCTTTGGTGTCGCTGCACAGGATTTCGAGGCCCCAGGCGGTGACGGCGGCGCGCGTCGCTTCGGCGTGGCGCGTGTGGCGGGCGAAGACGGAGTTGAGTCCTTCCTCCAGCAGCATGTCGCAGGCCTCGCTGAGCCCATAGATCAGGTTGGTGGCGGGCGTGTAGGGGAACCAGCCGTTGGCGTTGGCCGCGAGCATCTCCTCCCAGTTCCAGAAGGCGCGCGGCGTGTTGGCGCTCTTCGAGGCGGCCAACGCCTTCTCGCTGATGGCGTTGAAGGAAAGACCGGGCGGCAGCATCAGGCCTTTCTGCGAGCCTGCGACCGTGACGTCGACGCCCCAGGCGTCATGGCGATAGTCGATCGAGCCCAGCGACGAGATCGTGTCGACCAGCAGCAGGGCAGGGTGCTTGGCGGCATCGATGGCCTGGCGCACCGCGCTCACATCGGTCACGACGCCGGTCGAGGTCTCGTTGTGGACGATGCACACGGCCTTGATGGCGTGGGCCTTGTCCTCCTTGAGGCGCTTCTCGATCGCCGCGGGATCCGCGGGCTGGCGCCAGTCGCCGCCCAGGAACTCCGACTTGATGCCGAGCTTGTCGGCCATCTTCTTCCACAGCGAGGCGAAGTGGCCGGTCTCCCACATCAGCACCGTGTCGCCGGCCGACAGCGTATTCACGAGGGCTGCCTCCCACGCGCCGGTGCCGGAGGCGGGGTAGATGATGACCGGCTGCTTGGTCTGGAAGACCTGGCGGACGCTGCGCAGCACCTTCTTGGCCAGCGCGTTGAACTCGGGCCCGCGATGATCGATCGTCGGGTGATCCATCGCCCGCAGGATCCGGTCGGGGACGTTGGTTGGGCCGGGGATTTGCAGGAAGTGCCGTCCGCTGGGATGGGAGTTCAGGCGCATATCACTAGCCCTTTCGATTGCTGTCTTGAATTTTGTATACAATATGCCAAAATGAGTCCAGACCAATGGACGGCTCAAATCTCCCTATCGCGCGCCTGACCCTGCCCGAAGCGGCGGCGGAGCGGCTGCGCACCCTGATCATCGAAGGCGTGCTGGTGCCGGGCGCCAAGCTGAACGAACGCGAACTCTGCGAGCGGCTGGGCGTGTCGCGCACGCCGCTGCGCGAGGCCTTCCGCATGCTGGCGGGCGACGGGCTGCTGGTCCAGTTGCCCAACCGCGGCGCCCAGGTCGTGGCGTTGTCGCGCGACGACGTTCGCCACGCCTTCGAGCTGATGGCCGCCCTCGAGGGGCTGGCAGGTGAACTCGCTGTCCAGCGCGTGACGGACCGCGACATTGCGGACCTCGGCGGCCTGCAGATCGAGATGGAAGCCGCGCACACGCGCCACGACCTGCCGGCCTATTATGCGATCAATCGCACGATTCACGATCGCCTCAATGCCATTGCCGCCAACCCGATCCTCACCCACGCTTTTCGCACGCTCAACGCGCGCCTGCATGCGCTCAGGTTCCGCTCGAACCTCAACCGCGCCAAATGGGACCAGGCCGTGGCCGAACATCGCGACATGATCGCGGCCCTTGCCGCGCGCGACGGTGCCGCGCTACGTGATCTGCTGGTTCGCCATCTGCGCGCCAAGCAGCAGGCGGTCCTCGAGACGATGGACAACGAGGAAGCTCCGGATAGAGCAAGCACAAGCACATGAATAGCAGGTCCAACGGTTCGTCTCTCGAGCAGAATCTGCGCCGCACGATCAAGGGCGAGGTCCTTTTCGACAAGGCCTCGCGCGGACGCTACTCGACCGACGCCTCGATCTACCAGGTCGAGCCGGTGGGCGTGGTCGTGCCGCGCGACGAGACCGATCTCGGCCTCGTCGTCGATGTGGCGCGCGACGCCAAGGCGGCCATCCTGCCGCGCGGCGCCGGCACGTCGCAGTGCGGCCAGACCGTGGGCGAGGCGCTGGTCGTCGATGTCTCCAAATACCTGCGCGAGGTTGTGGGCTTCGACAAGGGCAAGGCCGAAGTGACGGTGCAGCCCGGCGTCGTGCTCGACCAGCTCAACGCCTGGCTCAGGCCGCACGGCCTCTGGTATCCCGTCGACGTCTCGACCTCGGCGCAATGCACCCTGGGCGGCATGGCGGGCAACAATTCCTGTGGCTCGCGGTCGATCCGCTACGGCAACATGGTCCATAACGTGGCGTCGATCGACGCCATCCTGGCCAACGGCCAGCGCGCGCGCTTCGGCTCGGCCCGGCCCGAGGACATGCCGGCGGGGGTGCGCGAGATCGCCGACAAGGTGGCGGCACTCGCTTTCGCCGAGAAGGCCGAGATCGAACGCATGTATCCCAAGGTGTTGCGCCGGGTCGGCGGCTACAACCTCGACATTTTCTTCCCGCAGTCGGAGCGGGCCTACACGACCGACAATTCGGTGAACCTGGCGCACCTGCTGGTCGGCAGCGAAGGCACGCTTGCGGTGACTGAGCGGCTCACGCTGAAGCTGGCGCCAGTCCCGAAGCACAAGACCCTGGGCGTGGTGAACTTCGCGAGCTTCCACAAGGCGATGGATAGCGCCCAGCACATCGTGAAGCTGAAGCCCACCGCCGTCGAGCTGGTCGACCGCACCATGATCGAGCTGGCGCGCGCCAATCCGGCGTTCCGGCCGGTGATCGAGCGGGCGCTGATCGGCGCTCCCGAAGCAATCCTGCTGGTCGAGTTCGCGGGCGAGACGCGCGAGGATCAGCTTCGCGATCTTGCGCGTCTGGTCGAACTGATGGGCGATCTCGGCCTGCCCGGCAGCGTCGTCGAGATGCCCGAGCCCGCGCCGCAGTCGGCATTGTGGGAGGTCCGCAAGGCCGGTCTCAACATCATGATGTCGATGAAGGGTGACGGAAAGCCCGTGTCCTTCATCGAGGACTGCGCCGTGCCGCTCGAACATCTCGCGGATTACACGCAACGCCTCACCGACGTCTTCACCAAGCACGGCACGCGCGGCACCTGGTACGCGCACGCCAGCGTCGGCACGCTGCATGTGCGGCCGATCCTCGATATGCGCCGCGAGGGGGCGGCCAAGATGCGGGCGATCGCCGAGGAAGCCTCGGCGCTGGTGCGCGAATACAAAGGTGCCTTCTCGGGCGAGCACGGCGACGGCCTGGTGCGCTCGGAATGGGTGGGCTGGCAGTTCGGGCCGCGCCTCACCAAGGCTTTCGAGGCGGTCAAGGACCTGTTCGATCCGGCGGGCATTCTCAATCCGGGCAAGATCGTGCGGCCCTCGCGCATGGACGACCGCTCGCTGTTCCGCTTCAAGCCGGATTATGCCGGCATCGATTACAAGCCGGCGCTCGACTGGTCGGCATGGGACGTCCAGATCGATCCGATGACAGAGCGCACGTCGGCGCCGGGCGGCGGCGGCGATCCGACCGGCGGCTTCGCGAAAGCCGCCGAGATGTGCAACAACAACGGCCATTGCCGGAAGTTCGACGCCGGCACCATGTGCCCGAGCTTCCGCGTCACACGTGACGAGAAGCATCTCACGAGGGGGCGTGCCAATACCTTGCGCCTTGCGCTCTCGGGTCAGCTCGGCCCGGCCGCGCTTAGCTCCGATACCGTGGCGGCGGCGATGGATCTTTGCGTGAGCTGCAAGGGTTGCAAGCGCGACTGCCCGACCGGCGTCGACATGGCGCGCATGAAGATCGAGGCCAAGTCGGCGCGCCGCATGGCCAAGGG
>JAUXWB010000528.1 GCA_030684475.1 Reyranella sp.
AGGGTGAAGGGCGGCAGTTCGATGCGGACCGAGCGGGCGGCCGGCCCCTCGCCGATCATCAGGTCGAGCTGGAAATCCTCCATCGCGGGATAGAGCACCTCCTCGATCGCCGGATTGAGACGATGGATCTCGTCGATGAACAGCACATCGTGCGGCTGCAGGTTGGTGAGCTGCGCCGCGAGGTCTCCCGCCTTCTGGATCACCGGGCCAGACGTGGCCCGGAAGCCCGCGCCCATCTCGCGGGCCACGATCTGCGCCAGCGTCGTCTTGCCGAGGCCGGGCGGACCGTGGAACAGCACGTGGTCCAGCGCCTCGCCGCGTGCCTTGGCCGCGGCGATGAAGATCTTGAGGTTCTCGCGGACCTGCTTCTGGCCGATGAAATCGTCGAGGGTCTGCGGCCGCAGCGCGAGCTCGGCCGCGTCCTCCTCCGCTCGCTTGGGCGCAACAAGGCGCTCGGGGACACCGTTCATCTCGCCAGCTCCTGCAGGCCGGCGCGAATTACGGCATCGAGCCTGGCTTCAGCCCCCAGCCGCTGGCTCGCGCGCGCCACCGCGCCGAACGCCTCGACCCGACGATAGCCGAGGTTGACCAGGGCCGACACGGCATCCTCGTTGAGCGAGCCGGGGGACGCCGTCGTCGTAGCCTCCGGCGCATTCGAGGTTGCCGAGACAACACCGAACGCCGCCTTGTCCTTGAGTTCGGTGGCGAGCCGCGCCGCGAGTTTCGGTCCGACGCCGGCCGGGCGGCTGAGCGTGGCGCGATCCTGGGCCGCGATCGCGCGCGCGATTTCATCGGGCGAGAGGGTCGAGAGGATCGACAGCGCCACGCGCGCGCCCACGCCCTGAACCGTCGTCAGGATACGGAACCAGTCACGTTCGGCGGTCTCAAGGAAGCCATAGAGCGCAATGGCATCCTCGCGCA
The DNA here is from genome assembly GCA_030684475.1 of Reyranella sp. Classification (GTDB taxonomy): domain Bacteria; phylum Pseudomonadota; class Alphaproteobacteria; order Reyranellales; family Reyranellaceae; genus Reyranella. Next base: position 922 of record JAUXWB010000528.1, read on the forward strand.
CGATGGTCTCGACCAGTACCGTCGCCGGTTCGCCGACCACCAGGTCGCGCAAGGTCCGGGCCGACGCCGAAACGAGATAGCCGACGCCGCCGACGTCGACGATGGCGCTGTCGGTATCGACCGAATCCACGACACCCTTCAGCTTGGCGATCATAGCGCCGCCTCCACGCGCCTGGCCGTGGCGCGATGATGGGCATGGCAGATCGCGACGGCGAGTGCGTCGGCGGCGTCAGCACTTGCGTCCACGCCCGGCAGCAGGCGGCCCACCATCATGGCAATCTGGCGCTTGTCGGCATGGCCGGCGCCGGTCACGGATTTTTTCACGAGATTGGCGGCGTACTCATAGACCGGCAGGCCAGCGCGGGCGGGCGCCAGCATGACCACGCCGCGCGCCTGGCCGAGTTTCAGGGTCGACCCCGGATTGACGTTCACGAATGTCTCCTCGACCGCCGCCTCGAGAGGTTGCTGGGCTGCCACGATACCCACCACGCCATCGAACAATTCACGCAGCCGTTCGGCCAGGCTTCCGGTGGCCGCCACCTTGACGACACCGTGGGCCACGTGACGCAGCCGGTTGCCCTCGACGTCGATCACGCCCCAGCCGGTCATTCGCAGACCGGGATCGAGGCCGATCAATCTCATCGGGTCACGCTTCAGGCCGCGAACTTCGCAAGGGCATCTTCGGACGCCTCGAAATTGGCATAGACGTTCTGCACGTCGTCGTTGTCCTCGAGGGCTGCAATCAGGTTGAACAGTGTCTGGACGATGTCGCCGTCAACCGGCGTCGTCGTCTTGGGCCGCCAGGTGAGCTTCGCAGCTGAGGGCTGTCCCAGCGACTTCTCGAGCGCGTCGCGCACCGCATTGAAGCTGTCCTGGGCGCAATAGATCTCGTGCGCCCCGTCCGGCCCCTCGCCGCTTACGACATCGTCGGCACCGGCGTCGATCGCCTTCTCCAGGATCTCGTCGGCACTGCCGGCAGCCAGCGGAAACCGGAACTCGCCCAGCCGGTCGAACATGAACGACACGCTGTTGGATTCCCCAAGGTTACCCCCGTACTTGCTGAAACTCGACCGGACCTCGCCCGCGGTGCGATTGCGGTTGTTGGTCAGTCCCTCGACGATCAGCGCCACGCCGCCCGGCCCGTAGCCCTCGTAGCGGACCTCGTCATAGTTGGCGTCGGCGTCCGAGCCGGAGCCGCGCTTGATGGCACGGTCGATCGTGTCGCGTGTCATGTTGGCGTCGCGAGCCGCAATCACCGCCGCGCGCAGGCGCGGATTGGCATTGGGATCGGCCGCACCAAGGCGCGCTGCCGTGGTGATTTCACGGATAATTTTGGTAAAGATCTTGGCCCGCTGGGCGTCCTGACGCCCTTTGCGGTGCATGATGTTCTTGAATTGGGAATGCCCCGCCATCGCCCGACAACCAGATTAAGTGACTTGGAAGCTTGGCTATACCACTTCTCGTGGGTTTTGGCAGGATCGCAGACCGCACAAGCGGCGTTACGGATAAAAAAAGGCGGGGGCCGAAGCCCCCGCTAAAAAACGTCGGAACCTAGATTCCGACGCCCCCTCTAACCTTGAAGACAGCTCGCCAACGCAGCGAAAAATCGTTTAACATCAAGAGGATGACTAATTTTCCCCAGGCCGTCAATCACGGTGTTTTGACACCTCTAATAGCTACGAATGAGGCCTGTGGGATACAAGATGCTGCGACCTAGCCGGCAGGCGGCAGACGCCCCCCCAGCCGGAGGGGGCGAACCGACCGGGCCAAGCCGGTCTTGTCGTCGGTTTCGACAACCGCCGCGCACAAAGTACCCTCGCCTTCCGCCGGCGACAGGCGCTCGCCCGGCATCTTCTTGAGGAAGCGCTGCACGGCGACGTCCTTTTTCATGCCGATCACCGAATCGTAGTCCCCGCACATGCCGACGTCGGTCTGATAGGCAGTGCCGCCGGGAAGTATCCAGGAGTCGGCGGTCGGCACATGACTGTGGGTGCCCAGGACAGCCGACACACGACCATCGCAATAGTGACCCACCGACTGCTTCTCGCTGGTCGCCTCGCCATGAACATCGACGAGGATGAAATGCGCCGAACGGCCCAGCCCGAATTTGGCGAGTTCGACATCGAGGGCCCGGAACGGATCATCGAGAGCGTCCATGAACAGCCGGCACATGACGTTGATCACGACGATCTTCTGGCCGCGCACGGTCTGGAACAGATTTGCGCCCCAGCCGGGCGTGCCGGGTGGAAAGTTGATCGGCCTCAACAGGCGTTTGTCCTGGGAGATATAGGGGATGATCTCCCGCTGATCCCAGGCATGGTTGCCCGTTGTGATGCAGTCGACACCTGCCTCATGAAGCTCGGCGCAGATCTTGGCGGTGATGCCGAAACCCGCCGCCGCGTTCTCTCCGTTCACCACCACGAAATCGAGACCGAGTTCGCGCCGCAGACGCGGGACCTCCTTGATCACCGCATCCCGGCCGGCACGACCGACGATGTCGCCACAAAACAGAACTTTCATGCGCTAGACAAAGGCGCAAGCGCGCCGGTCGGTCAACATCCAATCGAGGCGCTGGTCGCCTGGCCCGTGCGGCACATCGGGAACCACCTGCGCGTCGAAACCGACGCCAATCGCCGTCACCTTGCGCCGCGCCCGCAAGCCGAGGAGCGTGCGATCATAGAAGCCGCCGCCATAGCCCAGGCGCCAGCCCTCCTCGTCGCAGGCCAGGAGAGGGACCAACAGCGCCTCAGGCTCAACGGTTTCGCGCCGCGTCGAGGGCTGCAGAGTGCCGAAGACTCCGGCTTCGAGCGGATCGCCCGGGCGCCAGGCGCGAAACAGCAGTGGCTGACCGCGCCCCTGCACGACCGGTAGCGCCAACTGGCAACCTTCGTTGGACAACTCGATCATCACTGGCCGGATATCAATCTCGTCCTTGATCGGCCAAAAACCTGAAACGACAGCTGGTGTCTCGATCGGCCTCTCACGGCGCAGGGTCGCGAGCAGGCCGGCGGCACCAACGCGGCGGTCGTCCTCGGCCAGGGTGGCACGCCAAGCCAGCAGGGCGCTGCGCAGGGTACGCTTGGCGTCGATCAGGGTCATGTGGAGAGAAGCAACAAGGTGGGGCGGCTCCACGATGGGCCGATGGCTCGTAAGACCTCCAAGGCCTGCTAGTGCAGGTGGGCACCGTGTGATCGGGACCAAGATCCCAACCAGGAACAGTTCCCGGGAGTTCTTATTGGCCCCGGGGTTTTAAGCGAACCACGCGCCGCGCAGAAATCCGCCCCATATCCAATCTAGGCACTCGAAGGGGGTACCGCAATGCGCGCGGCCCGGGTTTCAGGCCGCGCCGCTCACCTTCTTGGACATCTTGTCGACCCGGGCGGTGATCAGGTCCTCGAGCGCCGTGGCCAGTGTCTCTGCGCTGTCGGTGGCGCTCGCGCGCGCGTTCTCGGCCGCCTTGGCGACACCGCGCGCCTCGCGGCTCTCCTCCGCGAGCAGAAGCGAGGCGAAGACCATCAGCTTGATCTCGGGTGCGCCGGGCAACTGCCTGCGAAGTTCGCCGACCTTTTCGTCGACGTAGGCAGCGAGTTCCTGCACGCGTTCTTCCTCGCCATCGCCACAGGCGAGTTCGTAGGTACGATTGGCGATCTGAATCGAAACCTGCGGCATTGTCCGCTACTCCTGTTTTTTGCGCCTTGCGGCGTTCGAGGGGATGCCTACTCTGACACGTCGCGCCCGACGAAGCATCACCCGCGTTGGGAGGTTCGGCGGGTCCGCTACTGCTGGTCGGCAGCGAGCAGCGAGCGGATGTACTCCATTGCCCGCTCCAGCCGCCCTTCGACGTCCGTCGCGACTCTCTTCAGTTCGTCGTGCTGTTGTTCCAGCTTGTTGAGCCGCTTGGCGAGGTCCTCGGCCCGCACTGATTCGGCCCGCAGCCGCTCCTCGACCATCGATTCGAGCCGGCTCAGCGCATCGTCCACGCGATCCTTCGCACTGGCTGCCTTGGACATCGCCCCCTCGCCGGCCGATCGCAGTTGGTCTCCCGGCTGCATCTGCTCCATCCTGGAAGGATAAGTTGAGCAGCCGGGAGCGGTCAACATCTGGGCCCTGTGGAGCAACAGTCGCCGCAAGATGTTGGCTGCGCGCGAGATTTTGCGCATTGACGCGCCAAAGTGCGGTCGGCATGTTGCGCGCCGCCCCCCCCAAAAACCAGACGGCGCACACACAAATGACCGAACAGACCGCCGCCCACCGCGACATGGCGAACGCCATCAGGGCCTTGGCCATGGATGCCGTGCAGCAGGCGGACTCCGGCCATCCCGGCATGCCGATGGGCATGGCCGACGTGGCCACCGTCCTGTTCTCGAAGTTCCTGAAGTTCGACGCCTCGGAACCGAACTGGCCCGATCGCGACCGCTTCATCCTGTCGGCCGGGCACGGCTCGATGCTGCTCTACTCGCTGCTGCATCTGACCGGCTATGCCGACATGACGCTCGACGAGTTGAAGAACTTCCGGCAGCTCGGCAGCCGCACCGCCGGCCATCCCGAGTACGGCCATGCCAGCGGCATCGAGACCACGACCGGCCCGCTCGGCCAGGGGCTCGGCAACTCGGTCGGTTTCGCCGTCGCCGAGCGTCTGCTCGCCGAGCGCTTCGGGCGCGATCTCGTCGACCATTTCACCTATGTCATCGCCGGCGACGGCTGCCTCATGGAGGGCGTCGGCCAGGAGGCCATCACGCTGGCGGCGCATCTCGGCCTCGGCCGCCTGATCGTCCTGTTCGACGACAACGGCATCTCGATCGATGGGCCGACCTCGCTCAGCACCTCGGAAGACCACAAGAAGCGCTTCGCCGCCGCCGGCTGGCATGTGCTGGCGGTCGACGGCCATGACGCCGACGCCGTCACCCGCGCCATCCGCAAGGCACGCAACGTCACCGACAAGCCGTCGCTGATCGCCTGCAAGACGGTGATCGGCTACGGTGCGCCGACCAAGGCCGGCACGGCGGCCACGCACGGTTCGCCACTCGGCAAAGACGAAATCGCGGGCGCCCGCCAGAAGCTGGGCTGGCCTCACGGCGCATTCGACATTCCCGAGGCGGTCTTCACCGCGTGGCGCAAGATCGGCGCGCGCGGCAAGTCGGCGCGACGCAAGTGGGCCAAGCGGCTCGCGGCGGTGACAGAGGACGAGCGGACGGAATTCGCCCGTCGCCAGCGCGGCGACATTCCCGTCGCGGTCGGCGAGGCGATTGCCGCCTTCAAGACTAGGATCGCGACCGACAAGCCCGCCTGGGCCACGCGCAAGTCGAGCCAGGAAGTGCTCGAGGTCATCAACCCAGTGCTGCCCGACACGATCGGCGGCTCAGCCGACCTCACCGGCTCGAACAACACCAAGACCGCCACCCTGAATCCGCTGACGCGCAGCGACGCCTCGGGCCGCTACGTCTATTACGGCATCCGCGAACACGCGATGGCTGCCGCTATGAACGGCATGGCGCTACATGGCGGGGTGATCCCCTACGGCGGCACGTTCCTGGTGTTCACTGACTATTGCCGCGGCGCCATCCGCCTCTCGGCCCTGATGGGCCTGCGCGTCATCTACGTGATGACCCACGATTCGATCGGGCTCGGCGAAGACGGCCCGACCCACCAGCCGGTCGAGCATCTGGCGGCGCTCCGGGCCATTCCCAATCTCCGGGTGTTGCGTCCGGCCGATGCGATCGAGACGGCGGAATGCTGGCAGCTCGCCCTGGAATCCCACCACGCGCCGAGCGTCATTGCGCTCACGCGCCAGAACCTGCCGACGGTGCGCGGTGCCGGCGACGAGAACCTGTGTGCCCGCGGCGCCTACATTCTCGCGGGCGAGGCTTCGGCCGGCGTCCGCCTGATCGCTACGGGCTCGGAAGTACAATTGGCGCTGACCGCGCGCGACCTGCTCGGCAAGGAGGGCGTGGCCGCCGCGGTGGTATCGATGCCGTCGTGGGAACTTTTCGCCACGCAGGACGCTTCATACAGGAGCGAGGTTCTGGGCGGCGATGGCACCATCCGCGTGGCTTGCGAGGCCGCTTCAGGTTTCGGCTGGGAGCGCTGGCTCGGTTCCAAGGGAGCCTTCGTCGGCATGAAGGGCTTTGGCGCATCGGCCAAGGCGACCGAACTCTACAAGCATTTTGGCATCACTGCCGAGGCGATCGCCGCCGAGGCGCGCCGGCTGGCTGCATAACGGAGGAAGACATGGCTGTACGGGTTGCAATCAACGGCTTCGGGCGCATCGGCCGCAACATTCTGCGCGCCATCATGGAGTCGGGCCGCAAAGACATCGAGGTCGTGGCGATCAACGATCTCGGCCCGGTCGAGACCAACGCCCATCTGTTCCGCTTCGACTCGGTGCACGGCCGCTTCAACGGCGAAGTAAAGGTCGACGGCGACACGATCGACGTGGGCCGCGGCAAGATCAAGGTCACCGCCGAGCGCGATCCCGCCAAGCTGCCGCACAAGGCGCTGGGCGTGGACATTGTCCTCGAGTGCACAGGCTTCTTTGCCTCGAAGAAGGCGGCCTCGGCCCATCTCGAGGCCGGCGCCAAGCGTGTTCTGGTCTCCGCCCCGGCGGACGGTGCGGATCTCACGGTCGTCTACGGCGTCAACCACGACAAGCTCACCAAGGATCATCTGATCGTCTCCAACGCCTCGTGCACGACCAACTGCCTGGCGCCGGTCGCCAAGGTGCTGAACGACGCGGTCGGCATCACGCATGGCTTCATGACGACGATCCACGCCTACACGGGCGACCAGCCGACGCTCGACACCATGCATAAGGATCTCTACCGCGGCCGCGCTGCGGCGATGTCGATGATCCCGACCTCGACCGGCGCCGCCAAGGCCGTCGGCCTCGTGCTGCCGGAGCTGAACGGCAAGCTCGACGGCGTGTCGATCCGCGTCCCCACGCCGAACGTCTCGTGCATCGACTTCAAGTTCGTCGCCAAGCGCAAGACGACCAAGGA
>JAUXWB010000532.1 GCA_030684475.1 Reyranella sp.
TGGTACCGCGAGAACAAATGGCTATAGGCACGTGTGAAACACTGCGTAACAAATTGTTATTTCACAAGGAATCACGGTTTCTGTCACAAAGCAGCATGCCTGACCCCGGGACCGGAGAGCAGCTCTTGCGCACTGCCCATCAATTGATCGTCGAAAACGACGACATCGCCAACACTCTCGAATTGCCGCGTGTCGCATCGCGTCTCGACGTGATTCGGGAGATTTGCCGTCACCTCGTGCCTTACCAGGCCGGCGAGCGGCCGATTGTCGGCGCCACGGTCATTGCCAAGGATCTGACCATCGATTCGCTGGCGATCATGGACATGGTCATGGAGCTCGAAGACAGCTTCGACGTATCGATCCCGATGAACGTCGTGGCCGAGATTCATACCGTCGACCAGCTCGCCGACACGATCCTGGATCTGCGCTCCAAGCGCTAACCATCATGGGCTTGTTCGACCGTCACGCGGGCCTGCTTGAGGCGTATCGCGACGTCCGGACCACCGGTGCTGATCCCTTCCAGATCCGCATGGAGCGCGTGCTGTCGCCGACCGAGGCGATCATCAACGGTCGCAAGACCCTGCTGGTCGGCACCAACAACTATTTCGGCCTGACATTCGATCCCTCGTGCATGAAAGCCGCCATCGAAGCGATCCGCGCCGAAGGCACCGGCACGACCGGATCGCGCATCGCCAACGGCAGTTATAGCGAGCACGTCCTCCTCGAGGAGGAGATCGCCGCCTTCTACGGCAAGAAACACTGCATGGTGTTCACCACCGGCTACCAGGCCAATCTCGGGGTGATATCGACCCTGGTCGGCCAGGGCGACCATCTGCTGATCGACGCCGACAGCCACGCTTCTATCTACGATGCCTGCAAGATGACCCAGGCCGAGGTCGTCCGCTTCAAGCACAACGATCCGTCGAGCCTGGAGTCCCGGCTCAGGCGCCTGGGCGACAAGCCCGGCAACCGGCTGGTGATCCTGGAAGGCATCTATTCGATGCTGGGCGACAGCGCGCCGCTCAAGGAGTTCGTCGAGGTCTGCAAGAAGTACGGCGCCTACGTGCTCGTCGACGAGGCCCATTCGCTGGGTGCGCTGGGCGAGACCGGCCGCGGGCTTTGCGAATCGACCGGCGTTCTCGACGATTGCCATTTCATCGTCGGCACCTTCTCCAAGACCCTGGGTGCCATCGGCGGCTACTGCGTCTCGAACGACGCCGACTTCGACATCCTGCGCGTTACTGTGCGCTCCTACATGTTCACGGCATCGCTGCCGCCCTCGATCGTGGCCTCGGTCCGCCAGGCACTGCGTGTCGTCCAGGCGCGGCCGGAACTGCGCAAGCAGCTGTGGGACAACGTTGCCACCCTCTATGACGGCCTCGCCGCCCAAGGCTTCAAGCTCGGACCAGAGCATGGGCCGGTGGTCGGCGTCCATTTGCCCGACCGTATGCTCGCCATCGGCTTCTGGCGCGCCATGCTCGATGCCGGCATCTACGTGAATGTCGCCGTGCCGCCGGCCACGCCCAATGGTGTCTCGTTGCTGCGCTGCTCGGTTTGCGCCGCCCATACGCCGGAACAGCTCCAGCACATGGTCGAGGTCATGACCGGCATCGGCCGGCAGCTCGGGGTCATTTCCGGGGCGCCGAAGCTGCGCGTCGTCGCCGGCAGCCGCTAGCTCCTGCCGCCTTGCTTGACCGTCCCGGCCGGGCGGTGGATCACCCTTCCATGTTCACGCTGGCGCACCTGTCCGATCCGCATCTGCCGATGCCCGCGGCGCGGTCCCTCGACCTCCTCGGCAAGCGCGTGACGGGTTATCTCAACTGGTGGCGGCACCGCGTGCACCTGCACGTGCCGGAAGCGCTGGCCGGCGTCGTGGCCGACCTCAAAGCGCAGAGGCCCGATCACATCGCCCTCACGGGAGACCTGGTGAACATCTCGCTGCCCGACGAGTTTGCCCGCGCCTCGAAGTGGCTCGCCGAACTCGGCATGCCTGACGAGATCATGGTCATTCCCGGCAACCACGATGTCTATGTCGCCACGAGATGGGGGGAGGGGCTCGGTCTCTGGGGCGCCTATATGGCAGGCGACGACAAGCTGCCGGCCGCCGACTTCCAGATCTTCCCGACATTGCGCCGGCGCGGACCGGTCGCGCTGGTCGGTCTCAACAGCGGGGTGACGAAGCCGCCTTTTTTCGCCACAGGGACTCTCGGCGAAGCGCAGATCGCGGCCGCCGAGAAGCTGTTGGCGGATCTCGGCCGTGAAGGACTCTGCCGCGTCGTGCTGATCCACCATCCGCCGCTCACCACCGAGAAGCACTTCAAACGGCTGACCGATGCCGCGGCATTCCAGGCGATGATCCGGCGGGCCGGCTGCGAACTCATCCTGCACGGGCACAATCACCGAAGCGAATTCGCGCGGATCGACGGCCCAGCCGGTCCGGTGCCGGTGATCGGCGTCACGTCCGCCTCGGCGGCGCCCGGCAGCAAGTATGGGCGGGCGCGCTACCACCTGATTCATGTCGAGCGCGATGCGACGGCATGGCGCCTGGGCGTCGACATCCGCGCGTTGCGCGCCGATGGCGCCGGGTGCGAACTCGATGGCCAGTTCGTGTTCAGGAGCGCTGTCCCTGGCATGGTAGGTTGAAACAGACATGGCACCTTCCGATCTCGTCGTTTCCCCTGTGACCACCAAGGCCGACCTCAAGGAATTCATCCGTCTGCCCCGGCGGCTCTATGCCGGACACAAGGGCTGGGTGGCGCCGCTCAACGTCGAGCGTGAAGAGGCCTTCTCGCCCAAGAAGAACCCGCACTTTCAGCATGCCGAGGTCCAGTTCTTCCTCGCCCGGCGTTCCGGCCGGATCGTCGGGCGCATCTCCGCCCAGGTCGACCGTGCCTACCTCGACCAGCACGCCGACAGCACCGGCCAGTTCGGTTGCTTGGCAGCCGAGGACGATCCGGCAATCTTCGCTGCCCTGTTCGCCGCGGCCGAGGCGTGGCTGAAGGCCAGGGGCATGGTGCGCGCGACAGGCCCATTCACCCTGTCGATCAACGAGGAGGTTGGCCTCCTGGTCGACGGCTTTGACAGCCGTCCGGTGCTGATGGTGCCCTACGATCCGCCCTACGCCGGCGCGCGGGTCGAGGCCTGCGGCTATGCCAAGGCCAAGGACCTCTTCTCCTACGACTACGATGTCCAGAACGCACCGGAGACCATCGGCCGCAAGCTGCTCGACCGCGCCGGCCTCGCCGGCCGGGTCAAAGCCCGCACCGCAAACATGAAGGTGTTCGATGCCGAGGTCCGCACCCTGGTCGGCATCTTCAACGACGCCTGGAGCGACAACTGGGGCTATGTGCCCTTCACCCAGGCCGAGATCGACCATGCCTCCAAGGCGCTGCGTCCGGTGATCGTCCCCGATCTCGCCGTGTTCGTGGATGTCGATGACGAAACGGTCGCCTTCATTCTGGCCCTCACCAATCTCAGCGAGGCGACCGTCGATTTCGACGGTGCACTCACGCCCTGGAACCTGGTGAAGCTCCTGTTCCGCCTCAAGATCACCGGCGTCCACAGCACGCGCGTGCCCCTGATGGGCGTGAAGAAGAAGTTCCGCAATCACCCGCTGATGGGCGCCGGCCTCGCCATGATCGCCATCGATCACCTCCGCGCCAACGGCAAGCGGCTGGGCAAGACCTCCGCCGAACTCGGCTGGATCCTCGAGGACAACAAGGCGACCAACAACATCATCCGCTCGGTCGGCGGCGTTCACTATAAGACCCATCGGATCTACGAGAAGGCGTTGGAGTGAGCCCGCCGACGCCCGGCGTCGGCCGCCCGGCGTCGGCCTTCGCTCCCTTCGCCAACCGTGCCTTCCTGCTGCTGTGGACCGCCAACGTACTGTCCAACACCGGCGGCTGGATGGCGACGACGGGCGCTGCTTGGGAGATGACCAGCCTGACGCAGGAGCCGATCTTCGTGGCGCTCCTGTCGGCGGCCGGCACCTTGCCGATGTTCCTGTTCTGCTTCTTCGCCGGGGTCCTGGCCGACCGGTTCGATCGCCGCCGCTACATCATCGTCTGCCAGTTCTGGATGATGGGTGTGGCGGCCACTTTGGCGGTGCTGGCATTTCTCGGCCGGCTCGACCACTGGAGCCTGCTCGGCTTGAGCTTCTGCATGGGCCTCGGCAATGCCATGAACGCGCCGGCCTGGCACGCTGTCGTGCCTGAGATCGTCTCCGGACCGCACCTCCGGCCGGCCATCGCGCTCAACAGCGCGGGCTTCAACCTCTCCCGAACGATGGGGCCGGTGGTCGGACAGGTCCTTCTTAGCCTGTTCGGCGTCTTCATGCTCTTTGCCGTCAACTCGGCGACCTACATAGGCGTCATCTTCGCCATGCTGCGCTGGCGCCGGCCGGCCGAGGCGAGAGCCGCTCAGCGCCGTGAGGGCTTGGTCGAGGCGGCGCGGACCGGCATTGCCTTCGTGCGCGGCTCCGGCGAGCTCAAGGCGATCTTCGCTCGCGGCCTCTGCTTCTTCGTGCCCGGCATCGCCGTCGGCACCCTGCTGCCGGTGATCGGCCGCTTCGAGCTCGGTCTCGACGAGTTTGCCTTTGGCATACTCTATGCCGTGTTCGGCGCCGGCGCCGTGGCGGGTGCCGTCCTCATGCCGACCTTCAACCGTCTGCTCGGGCCCGACCGCGCCAACATCTGGGCAATGGGCATCCATACGGCGGCCACGCTGGTGATCGCGCTCGTGCTGACGCCACTGGTGGTCGGTGCGTGCGTTGCCCTCTCGGGCGCCTGCTGGATCACCTTCATCGCCAACAACGGCACCGCGGTTCAGACGATTCTTCCCAACTACATGCGGGCGCGAGGCATGGCGGTACACCAGATGGTGTTTTTCGGCGCCATGGTCGTCGGCTCGCTCCTGTGGGGCAAGATCGCCACCCTATTCGGCACTCAAGCGTCGTTGATCATCTCGGCGGTAGTCTTGGTGCCGCTGACGATGCTGGCGGCATCGTTCCGGTTGCCGGGAACGCCGCAGCCTCGGGTTTGACGTGCTTGTGTGCTCTTTTGACCACAAAACCCCAAAAGATTTGATCGAGGAGGAAGAATCCTCTTGTAACCGTGTCGATTAGTTGTAGATACGGAGCATCCAAGACGCCCAACGCACGTGCCGCTGGCCCTTAGTGGTTACGCAACGACGGAAAGTGTTCTTTTTGGCAGTGCCGGTTTCGAACCGGGTCCGGGAAGGAGCTTCTGATATGGTTGCTTACCGCGCGGGGCGCGTTCCCCGCTATTATGTCAATTGCCCGGCAACATGCCGGGCCACCCCCCTCGACCTTCCGCTTACGCGGACCCTGTCGCCGTCGAGTATGGGCTGACGCACGCCGCCATTTTGGCGCCGTACGTCGCGTTCGACCTCTTCCTGCCGAACCTGCCTGACTATTACTGACGGGGAACCCCCCAGCGATGACCGAGCGTATCTTTCGTTATCTCCGCGAGCAGCAGCCCGAGACGCCTTGCCTGGTGATCGACCTGGATGTGGTCGAGAACAACTTCCGGCGCATGCGCGAACTGCTGCCGACGGCCCATATCTTTTACGCTGTGAAGGCCAACCCGGCGGCGCAGGTGCTCGCGCGCCTGGCGACGGCTGGCTCGAAATTCGACACGGCGAGCCGTGGCGAGATCGAGCTGGTGCAGGCCACCGGCATCTCGATGGACCGCAACTCCTTCGGCAACACCATCAAGAAGGAAAAGGACATCGCCTGGGCCTACCAGCAGGGCGTGCGCCTGTTCGCCTTCGACAGCGAGGCCGAGCTGCAGAAGCTCGCCCGCGTGGCGCCGG
>JAUXWB010000539.1 GCA_030684475.1 Reyranella sp.
ACGCCGTGCGCTGAAGCCCGGCGGCACGCTCTGGGTGATCGGCAGCTATCACAACATCTTCCGCATCGGCACGGCGCTGCAGGACCAGGGCTTCTGGCTGCTGAACGACATCGTGTGGCGCAAGTCGAACCCGATGCCGAACTTCCGCGGCAAGCGTTTCACCAACGCGCACGAGACGCTGATCTGGGCGGCGCGCGACCGCGCCAACAAGAAGTACACCTTCAACTACGATTCGATGAAGGAGCTGAACGAGGGCATCCAGATGCGCTCCGACTGGGTGCTGCCGCTCTGCACCGGCGCCGAGCGGCTGAAGGGCGAGGACGGCAAGAAGGCGCATCCGACGCAGAAGCCCGAGTCGCTGCTGTTCCGCTGCATCATGGCGGCGTCCAATCCGGGCGATGTCATCCTCGATCCCTTCTTCGGCACCGGCACCACGGGCGCCGTCGCGCGACGGCTCGGCCGGCGTTTCATCGGCCTCGAGCGCGATCCCGACTACGCCGCCATCGCCCGCAAACGCATCGCCGAGATCGAGCCTCTGGCGGGCGAGGATGTGACGCCCAAACCGAGTAAGCGTAGCGAGCCGCGCATCGCCTTCGGCGTGCTGATCGAGGCGGGGCTGCTGCAGCCCGGCACGGTGCTGAGCGACTCCAGCGGCCGCCTGCATGCAAGGGTGCGCGCCGACGGCTCGCTGTCGGCGTCCAACGCGCTGGGTGATCATCGCGGCTCGATCCACCAGGTGGGGGCGGCAGTGCAGGGCGCACCGGCCTGCAACGGCTGGACCTTCTGGCACATCGAGGTCGCCGGCGCCCGCCTGCCGATCGATCATCTCCGCCAGCAGGTGCGGGCCGGCCTCTAGAGGCGATAAACCGCCGCACGTCCTGGGCGTTCACGCTCCTCAGGCCTTTGCTGCGTATTTTGACAGACGCAGTCGCAGCACCGCTAGCATCTCGTCGCGCAGGGGATCGCGCGAGCCGCGCAGCCACGCCGCCGCAAGGGGCAGGAGCTTCAGGTCCGTTGTATTTTCCAAAGCGAGCGGAATGAAGCGCACGCCCGAGACGGCGAACCGGGAGGCCCATCGCGGCACGATTGCCAGACCGAGCCTGGCCGCGACGAGATTGACGATCGTCTGTTTCTCTTCGGCGACCTGGGCGATCGTGGGCTTCAGCCCGGCGCGCTCGAACAGTTTCATGGTGAGGTCGTGGCTGTGTGGCCGCGAGCTCCGATCAGGCACGATCAGCGGCTGGCCAAGGAGGGCGGCGACGGTGAGGCGGCGTCGTTTTGCCAACCCGTGCCGCGATGGCAGCGCGACGACCGGCGTCTCGTGGAACAGCTCCAGGAATTCGATTCGTTTGTCGGGACTCTCCGGCGGCCGAACGAAGGCGAGGTCGAGCCGGCCCGAGAGGAGCCGCGGCAGGAGCCGCACCGTCTTGTCCTCGACGAGCTGCACGGTGACGCCCGCCCGCCGCTCTCGGAAGTCGTGCAGCAGATCGGGCACCAGCCCCGCCGCCGCCGTGTCGATCGCGCCGACTCTGAGCACGCGTGCGCACCGCCGCCCGCGCTCGTGAAACCGTCGCTCGAGCGCCTCGGCCTGTCCGAGCAGCGCGCACACCTCGTCCAGCAGGGCGGCGCCATCAGGCGAGAGCGCCACGTTGCGGGTCGTCCGCAGCAGCAGGGGCATGCCGGCCGACTCCTCCAGCAGCCGAATCTGGCGGCCGAGCGCGGAAGGCAGCATGTCGAGCCGCCGCGCGGCCCGGCCGAAGTGCAGCTCCTCGGCGACCGCGACGAAGCAGCGTAGCTGGGTGAGATCCATCTGCGGATTATAGCCGGAATTTGTATAATCCGGCGGCGATTGTGGTTGCGCCTCGGCCGTCCTAGGGAGCGGGCATAAAGAAACCGCTAGGGAGCCGCCCATGACCTCGCTTCGAGTGACCGTTTTCCGCCGGGCTCTTGTCGCCGGCGCGCTGGCCTTCGCCACCGCATCGTCGTTCGCCTTTCACGCCCATGCACAGGGCTACCCGAACAAGCCTATCACCCTGATCGTGCCGGCCGCCGCAGGCGGTCCGACCGACACGGTCGCACGTCTCATCGCCGAATCGATGGGCAAGACGCTCGGCCAGACCGTCGTCGTCGAAAATGCCGGCGGCGCCGGCGGCACGATCGGCATGGCCCGCGTCGCGCGCGCCGCGCCCGACGGTTACACCGTCGCCGTCTGGCACATAGCGCAGGCCACAGCGCCAGCGCTCTATCCCGACCTCAAGTACGACGTCGTCAAGGATTTCGATTCGATCGGTCGCATCACCGACGTGCCGATGACGCTCGTCTCCAAGAATGCATTGCCCTCGAAGAACGTCACCGAGTTTTTCGCCTGGCTGAAGGCCGAGAAGGCCAAGGCGACCTACGGCCATGCCGGCATCGGCTCCGCCTCGCACCTCTGCACCCTGATGCTGCTGAAGGACGTCGGCTTCCAAGCCGAGGGCGTCGGCTATCGCGGCACCGGGCCCGCCATGAATGACCTGCTGGCCGGACAGTTCGACTTCATGTGCGACCAGACCACCAACACGACGGGTCACATCAAGGACGGCAGGATTCGCGGCTATGCCGTCACGACCAAGTTCAAGGTCTCTTCGGTGCCCGACCTGCCGACGCTCGACAGCACCGTCTTGCCGGGCTTCGAGGTCTCGGCCTGGCACGCCATGTGGGCGCCCAAGGGCCTGCCGAAGGAGGCGACCGACAAGCTGGTCGCCGCCCTGCAGGCGGCACTCAAGGACCCCAAGGTGGTCGAACGCTTCGCCAGCCTCGGCACCGTGCCGGTCGATCCGTCGCTGGCGCAGCCCGCCGCGCTGAAGTCCTACCTCGAAGCGGAGGTGAAGCGCTGGGGCGAGGTCATCAAGGCGGCCGGCGTGAAGGGCAACTAGAAAGATGGCCATGAAGACCTACGCGATCGCAGCCATCCCCGGCGACGGCATCGGCCCGGAGGTGGTCGACGCCGGCGTCGAAGTGCTGGAGGCCGTGGCAAAGCGCGACGGCGGCTTCGCCGTTCGCGTCGACCGCTTCGATTGGGGTGGCGACTACTACAAGAAGCACGGTCGCATGATGCCGGAGAACGGCCGTGACCTGATCCGCAAGCACGACGCCATCCTGTTCGGCTCGGCCGGCCATCCCGACATCCCCGACCACATCACGCTCTGGGGGCTGCGGCTGGCCATCTGCCAACCCTTCGACCAGTACGCCAACGTGCGCCCGACGCGCGTGCTGCCGGGCATCACCTCGCCGCTGCGCGCTGTTAACGGCCACGAGCTCGATTGGGTGATCGTGCGCGAGAACTCAGAGGGCGAATATGCCGGCGTCGGCGGCCGGGTCCATCGGGGCTCGCCGCTCGAAGCCGCGACCGACGTGGCCATGTTCACGCGTGCCGGCGTCGAGCGCATCATGCGCTTTGCCTTCCGCCTGGCCCGTTCGCGGCCGCGCAAATTCCTGACGGTTGTCACCAAGTCCAACGCCCAGCGCCACGCGATGGTGATGTGGGACGAGATCGCCGCCCAGATTGCCGCCGAGTTCCCCGACGTCAAATGGGACAAGATGCTGGTCGACGCCATGACCATGCGCATGGTGATGCGGCCGCAGACGCTCGATACGATCGTCGCGACCAACCTCCATGCCGACATCCTTTCCGACCTCGCGGCGGCACTGGCGGGCTCGCTCGGCATTGCGCCGACCGCGAACCTCAACCCGGAGCGCGCCTTCCCCTCGATGTTCGAGCCCATTCACGGCTCCGCCTTCGACATCATGGGCAAGGGCATTGCCAACCCGATCGGCACATTCTGGTCGTCGGTGATGATGCTGGAGCACCTCGGCGAGCCGAAGGCCGCCGCCCGCCTGATGCGCGGCATCGAGATGGTGACGGCGGACCGGCGTTTTCACACGCCCGATCTCGGCGGCGTTGCGCGGACGGCCGACGTTACCACCGCCGTCCTCGACGCCATCCACGGGGCGAACGTCTGATAGTCCAAGGTCGATCATCTCCGCCAGCAGGAGAGGGCCGGCCTCTAGACGCGACGAAGGCCCTTGCCGTTGCGCGGCCTGTTCTTCAGCTTCAGGCCGATCGCCACGATCGCGCTTATGGCGGGGACGAGCTCGCGGCCCAATTCCGTCAGCGAATATTCGACGGACGGCGGAGACGTCGGGGCGACAACTCTTTGAACGACGCCCTTCGATTCGAGAGCCTTGAGCCGCGCGCTCAGCATCTTGGGGGAGATCGGCGGCATGTCGATCCGCAGTTCGCCAAAGCGGCGTGGCCCGCCGCTCAAATACCAGACGACGTTCGGCGTCCACGCACCGCCAAGAAGCGCCATGCATTCGCCGACCGGACAGGTGGGCGGCGGAGCGGGCGACTTGTTCTTTCGTACCTTGAGCGCCATCGCCGTTTTTTTGCCGGTTACCGCGGGGTTATCTGAAAATGGAGTAACATAAGGTTATGTCATATACAAAGGTTACCAATCGCGACTAGCCTGCGCCGATGGATACGAACTTCGCCGCCGTCGCCGCCGTTCTCGGCCGGTATTTCGACGGGCTGTACCATAGCGACACGGCCCTGTTGCGCTCGGTGTTTCACGCCAAGGCGCACTATGTCTGCGCGACGGAAGGCACGCTCGTCCATCTCGGCATGGACGAGTATTTTCCGATGGTCGACCAACGGCCTTCGCCGGCGAGCCGGAACGAGGTGCGGGCGGATCGCATCGTCACCATCGAGTTCGCCGGGCCGGTGACGGCTTTCGCGCGCGTCGAATGCGCCATCGGCGCCAAATTCTTCAGCGATCTTCTGACCTTCGTCTTCGTCGAGGGCCGCTGGCAGATCATTTCGAAGGTTTTCCACTTCGATCTGCGCACGCACTCGCGTTCTGGCTATGATTGAGTCAAAGCCTGGAGGACACGCAGCATGGATCGATTCACCGGCGGTTGCCTGTGCGGCAACGTCCGAATCGTGGCGTCGGGACGCCCCTACCGGGTCGGCCTTTGTCACTGTCTCGACTGCCGCAAGCATCATGGCGCCCTTTTTCACGCCTCCGCGGTGTTCCCGCAGGATGCGGTGACGATCGAGGGAGAAACACGCGACTATGCCGGGCGGTCCTTCTGTCCCCGCTGCGGCTCGCCCGTTTTCGGACGCAGCGGAGACGAGATCGGTGTGAACCTGGGATCCCTGGATGCCCCCGACCAACTGAAACCGACCTACGAACTCTGGATCGTCCGTCGCGAGTCCTGGTTGCAGCCATTTCCGCTTACGAGACGATACGAGCGCGATCGCGACGCCACGGGTCGCTTTGAGGAGTAGGACTCAAGCTCTCGTTCGCGAGGCTGAATGCGATCAGGTTGACCCCCTCCGGCCCTTCGGGCCACCTCCCCCGAGACGGGCAGGGCTGTCCGGGGAAGTTTAGGCATATTGGAAGGCCATCTGGTTTGGGCAGTGCCGAGGTCGTGGCTTTGCGGGATTGCTGAGAGCAGGCTTGTCGATCCGCTGGATGGTTGTTCGGGTAAAGAGCCTGCCGGCAAT
>JAUXWB010000545.1 GCA_030684475.1 Reyranella sp.
CTTGCCGAGCGTCCTGGAGGCGTCGTCGCACTGGCCGCGGATGTGCTTGAACATCTTCTTGTTCCACACCTTGGCCATTACCGACTCGAGCGGGATGCCGTTGGCCTGCAGGAACGAGTGGAAGCCCATGACGCCGAGACCCACCGAACGCTCGCGCATGGCGGCATAGGTGGCGCGGGCAAAGTCCGAGCCGGCGGTGTCGATGAAGCCCTGCAGCACGTTGTCGAGGAAGCGCATCACGTCCTCGATGAAGGTCGGATGCTCGTGCCACTCGAGATAGGTTTCTAGATTGAGAGAACTCAGGCAGCACACGGCGGTGCGCTGCTTGCCGTGATGGTCGATGCCGGTCGGCAGCGTGATCTCGCTGCACAGGTTCGAGGTCTTGACCTCGAGGCCGGCCAGCTTGTGGTGCTGGGGCCGGGCGTTGTTCACGTGATCGACGAAGACCAGGTAGGGCTCGCCGGTCTCGATGCGCGCCGTCAGGATGCGGATCCACAGATGCCGGGCCGAGATCTTGCGCTGCACCGCGCCGTCCTTGGGGCTGACCAGGGCCCATTCCTCGTCGTTCTCGACCGCGCGCATGAAGGCGTCGGAGATGAGAAGGCCGTGGTGGAGATTGAGCGCCTTGCGGTTGGGGTCGCCGCCGGTCGGACGGCGGATCTCGATGAATTCCTCGACCTCGGGATGGTTGACCGGCAGGTAGCACGCGGCCGAGCCGCGGCGCAGCGAGCCCTGGCTGATGGCGAGCGTCAGCGAGTCCATGACGCGGATGAACGGCACCACGCCCGAGGTCTTGCCGTTCATGCCGACCTTTTCGCCGATCGACCGCAGGTTGCCCCAGTAGGAGCCGATGCCGCCGCCGCGGGCCGCCAGCCACACGTTCTCGTTCCACAGGCCCACGATGCCTTCGAGCGAATCGTTGGCCTCGTTCAGGAAGCACGAGATCGGCAGGCCGCGGCTGGTGCCGCCGTTGCTCAGCACCGGCGTGGCCGGCATGAACCAGAGATTGCTGATGTAGTCGTAAATCCGCTGGGCATGGCCGTCGTCGTCGGCATAGGCGGCCGCGACGCGGGCAAACATGTCCTGATAGCTTTCGCCGGGCAGGAGATAACGGTCGGTGAGAGTGGCCTTGCCGAAGATGGTCAGGCGGGCGTCCCGTGAGGAGTCGGTAACAACCCGTGCGCCGCTGCGAACTTGAACAACATCAAACACTTGTGGCCCCCATTTTCTTTTTGTCCACAGCTGTGGATAGAACACACTGTGGAAGACACCTAGATGTTGGGAGGGGTTTGTCCCTTCCCACTATGGATAGATGATACGGCACCTGTGGTGGCTGTCATTGGCAATTTTTTTCCCCGCGTGTGAATCTCAGGAATGGTTGGTTAACTAATTGTAAAAAATGAATAAAACAGGCTTTGAAATATTGTTTTTCTGACCCTGTGCCGACCTTCGCAGGTGCAGCATTGGAAGAGAACAAAACGCGCTTTGCCGCGGATTCCGTGGACTGGAAACAGAAACGCCAGCGAATCGGCTCAATCGCATCGGAGCAGGTCGCAAAATGCGAGACACGATAGGCACTTTCGGCCCCGCGACCTGATCGTCGTCATATTGTCATGGTGCGCGTTAACATCCGCCGGACGCCCACATGACGTCGACAGGGGAAACACAAGATATGGCCATCGCACCGGCGCCGCGGATTTACGGTTTGGACGCCATCTCGGCCGCCGCCCTCCAGGCCGGTGGCGACGAGGCCGCCCGGTTCGCGCGCCGGCTTTTCGAGCGCGTCGCCGACAAGGATCTGGCCGCCGCGCCCCCCGAGCAGCGTGCCGCCATCGCCCGGGCCCTGCTGGGCTTCGCCCGTCGCCGCCTGCCCGGCATTGCCAAGGTCCGGGTGTTCAATCCGACCGAGGCCGACCACGGTTTCGAGAGCCGGCATAGCGTGATCCATGTCGTCAACGACGACATGCCGTTCCTGGTCGATTCGATCGCCAACGAACTCAATCGCCGCGAGATCGCCGTCCATCTGCTGGCCCATCCGGTACTGACGGTGCGCCGCGACCTCGACGGCGACCTCCTCGACTTCGGTCCCGAGGCCGAGGGCCGCGCGCGCGTCGAATCGATGATGCACATCGAGATCGACCGCCAGGCCGAGCCCGGCCAGCTCGACGAGCTCGGCTCGGCCGTCAGCCGCGTGCTGGCCGAGGTGCGCCTCGCGGTCGACGACTGGCGGCCGATGCGCCAGGCCTGCCTCGACGCCATCGCCGACCTCGCGCCCGGCCGCTCGCCCAATCTCGAGGAGTACGAAGACTTTCTGCAATGGCTGGAAGCCGGCCACTTCACCTTCCTCGGCCACCGCCGCTACCGCTATGTCGACGACCCCGACCAGGCCGGCCGCCTCCGCTACGACCTGATGCCGGGTTCGGCGCTGGGCATCCTCAGCCGCGACGAGGTGCGGCTGTTCGATACCGGCCTCGGCAGCGGCGAGGCGATGACCCGCTTCGCCCGCGGCGCCGACAACATCCTGATCGTGAAGACCGACCGGGCGTCGCTGGTCCATCGCAGCGGGCCGATGGATTGCGTGATCGCCAAGACCTACGACGCCGACGGCCGGGTCACCGGCGAGCGCCGCCTCGCCGGTCTGTTCACGTCGGCCGCCTATCACGCGATGGTGGCCGACGTGCCGCTGCTGCGCGGCCGGGTCGCCAACGTGCTGCGCCGCTCCGGCGTCGATGCCCACGGCCACGACGGCAAGACGCTGGTGGCGATCCTCGATTCCTACCCGCGCGACGAGCTGTTCCAGATCGACGAGGACACGCTCTACGACCAGGTGCTGGGCATCCTGCAGCTGCAGGAGCGCCGCCGCGTGGCGCTGTTCACGCGCCGCGACGCCGTCGGCCGCTTCGCCGCGAACCTGGTCTTCGCCCCGCGCGAGCGCTTCGATGCGGCGCTGAGCGAGCGCTTCGCCGCCATCATCGAGCAGGCCTGGGACGGCAAGGCGAGTTCAGTCACCGCCTCGGCCAGCAGCGATTCGGCGCTGGCCCAGGCGCTCTACACGGTGAAGCTCCGGCAACCCGACGCGCCCTCGCCCGACATTGCGGCACTGGAACAGGCGCTGGTCGAGGCGGCCACGTCGTGGAACGACAGGCTGCGCGCGGCCCTGCAAACGGCACACGGCGATGCCGAAGGCCGCGCCGCCGCCCGCCGCTGGCGCGACTTCTTCCCGCCGGCCTATCGCGACGCCTTCGATGCCGCGCAGGCCGTCGCCGACATCGCGCCGCTGCAGGCGGCGCTGGCCGGGCGGCCCTTCGGCGTGCGCCTCGATCGCGAGGGCGGCGCGCCCGCGCACCGCTTCGCGCTCCGCCTGTTCCATCCCCGCGAAGCGATCGCCCTCTCCGACATCCTGCCGCTGGCGGAGAATCTCGGCCTCAGAATCCTGAGCGAAGTGCCGTTCCTGCTGAGGGCACCGGCCGGCGACAAGAACGACGACGCCGTGGCGTTGCAGGTCCTGAGCGTCGAGACGGCGGACAAGGCGGCCGTCGATCTCGCTGCCGTCGGCCCGCGCTTCATCGAGACGATGGAAAAGCTTCGATCCGGAGCGCTGGAGAACGACGGGCTCAATCGCCTGGTGCTGGGCGCCGGCCTCGCCTGGCGCGAGGTCGCGGTGCTGCGCACTTACACCAAGTATCTGCGGCAGGCCGGCGTTCCCTTCAGCCAGGACTATATGGAGCGCGCGCTGGCGGCCCATCCCACGATCGCCCGCGGCCTGGTCGATTTCTTCCTCGCGCGCTTCGATCCGGCGCTGGGCGAGGCGGAGGCCGACGACCGCAAGGCGTGCTGCAGCCAGATCGAGGCCACGATTGCGGCGAACCTGGAGACTGTCGCCACGCTCGACGAGGATCGCATCCTGCGGCGCTTCCTCAATGCGCTCCGCTGCACCTTGCGGACCAATTTCTGGCAGACCGGTGCCGATGGTGCGGCGAAGGACTGGATTTCGCTGAAGATCGACAGCCGGGCGATCGACGACCTGCCGGCGCCGAGGCCCCTGGTCGAGATCTTCGTCTACAGCCCGCGCATGGAGGGCATCCATCTGCGCGGCGGCAGGGTGGCGCGCGGCGGCATCCGCTGGTCCGACCGGCGCGAGGATTTCCGCACCGAGGTGCTGAGCCTGATGAAAACCCAGATGGTGAAGAACGCCGTCATCGTGCCGGTGGGCTCCAAGGGCGGCTTCTATGTCAAACGGCCGCCGCTCAATGGCACGCGCGAGCAGACCCAGGCCGAGGGCATCGCCTGCTACCAGACGCTGATCCGTGGCCTGCTCGACCTCACCGACAACTATGCCGGCGACAGCATCGTGCCGCCGGCCAACGTGGTGCGTCACGACGGCGACGATCCCTATCTCGTGGTCGCCGCCGACAAGGGCACGGCCACCTTCTCCGACATCGCCAATGCGCTCTCGGCCGACTACGGCTTCTGGCTGGGCGATGCCTTCGCCTCGGGCGGCTCGGCCGGCTACGACCACAAGAAGATGGGCATTACCGCCAGAGGCGCGTGGGAATCGGTCAAACGCCACTTCCGCGAACTGGGACAGGACATCCAGGCGAGCCCCTTCACCGTGGCGGGCGTGGGCGACATGTCGGGCGACGTGTTCGGCAACGGCATGCTGCTGTCGCCGCACATCAGGCTGGTGGCGGCCTTCGACCACCGCCACATCTTCATCGATCCTTCGCCAGAATCTGTAGAAGGGGGGCCTGAAGCGAGCTGGGCCGAGCGCAAGCGGCTGTTCGACCTGCCGCGCTCGTCGTGGATGGACTACGACAAGGCGCTGCTGTCGGCGGGCGGCGGCGTCCACGACCGCGCCGCCAAGTCGATTACGCTGTCGGCCGAGGCCAGGAGCGTGCTGGGCATCGAGACGCCTTCCGTCACACCGGTCGACCTGATGCGGGCCATCCTGGCCGCGCCCGTCGACCTGCTCTATTTCGGCGGTATCGGCACCTATGTGAAGGCGTCGAGCGAAAGCCACGCCGACGCCGGCGACCGCACCAACGATGCCGTGCGTATCGACGCCAGCGGCTTGCGCGCGAAAGTGATCGGCGAGGGTGCCAACCTGGGCTTCACCCAGCGCGGCCGGGTCGAGGCAGCGCTGGCGGGCCGGCGGATCAACACCGATGCGCTCGACAACTCAGCCGGCGTCGACACCTCGGACCACGAGGTCAACATCAAGATCGCGACCGGGACGCAGATCGCGGACCGCGATGCGCTGCTGTTCTCCATGACCGACGAGGTGGCGGCGCTGGTGCTGCGCAACAACTACCAGCAGAGCCAGTCGGTCAGCGTCAGCGAGGCGATGGCGGGCGAAGAGCACGACCGGCTGGAGCGGCTGATGCGCGCACTCGAGCGCGGCACGGGAACAGGTGGAGGCCGGCTCGACCGCGCCGTCGAGTTCCTGCCCGACACCGCCGCCATGCGGGCCCGCGCGCTCGCCCGGCAATATCTGACGCGGCCCGAACTCTCGGTGCTGCTGGCCTACGCCAAGCTCGACCTCAGCGAGGAGATCCTGGCGTCGGACCTGCCCGACGATCCGCTGCTCGAGCCCGAACTGCTGCGCTATTTCCCGGCGGCGTTGCGCGAGCAGCGCGAGCCCTTGATCGAGGCACATCGGCTGCGGCGCGAGATCACGACGCTGCAGGTCGTGAACTCGCTGGTCAACCGCTGCGGCCCGACCTTCGTGCACAACGTGGCCGGTCGCACCGGCGCGCCAGCCGCTTCAATCGCCCGCGCCTTCATCGTGGTGCGCGATGCCTGGAAGCTGCGCGACCTGTGGGGCGACATTGAAGGGCTCGACCCTGCGCTCAAGGCCGAGGCGCAGACCAGGATGCTGGTGGCCTCGCAGCGCTTCCTCACGCGCACCGTGCAATGGACCTTGCGGCGCCTGCCGCAACCGCTCGACACCCTGGCGGCGACCGAGCAGCTGGGCGCTGTGGTGCTGGCGCTGGGTGATCTGTCGCCTGAACTCCTCGGTCTCGCGGAAAGCGCGGTGCTTGCCGAACGCGCGGCCACTTTTGAAGCGTTGGGCGCCCCGGCCGGCATCGCCCGGCGCGCCGCGTCACTCGAGACGCTGGCTGGCGCCGGCGACCTGATGCAGGCCGCGCAGGCCAATGGTTGCAGCATCGGCGATGCGGCGCGGCTCTACTTCCGACTCGGCGAGCGACTCTCGCTCGCCGCCCTGGGAGTCGGTGCCCAGAAGCTGCCGCGCGACGGCCAGTGGCCGGCGCAGGCCGCGCTTGCCCTGCAGGACGATCTGGCCGCCCTTCATGCCGACCTGCTGGCCTCGGCGCTGCGCGCCGCCGGCCCGGAGGCGGCGTGCGATCCGGAGGCGGCGCTGGAGCGCTGGAGCGAACAGCGCAAGTTGGCGCTCAACCGCGTCGACCGGCTCCTGAAAGAGGATCTGGCGGCGGCCGGCGCTCTCGATCTCGCCATGCTGTCGGTGGCGATGGCCGAGTTGCGGAGCCTAGTATAGGAAGCGATCATGCTTCCCTGGAGCGCATCATGAGCAAGAAGACCGAGACCTTTCCCGTCGAGAAGAGCGACGAGGAGTGGCGCCAGCAGCTCGATCCGCAGCAATACAGCGTGCTGCGCAAGCACAGCACCGAGCGCGCCTTCACCAGCCCGCTGAACGACGAGAAGCGCCCGGGCGCCTTCGTCTGCGCCGGCTGCGGCACGCCGCTGTTCGATTCGGAGACGAAATTCGAGAGCGGCACGGGTTGGCCGTCGTTCTGGCAGCCGCTGCCCGATGGCGTCGGCACAACGACCGACCGCAGCTTCTTCATGACGCGGACCGAAGTGCATTGCGCCAGGTGTGGTGGCCATCTCGGCCACGTCTTTCCCGACGGACCCGCGCCGACCGGCCAGCGCTATTGCATGAACGGCGCGGCGATGAAATTCGAAGAGAAAAAGTAGAGTCTAAGTTGTCGGCAGGTCGCCCTGCAGCGGCGGGGCCTCCAAGAACTGAAGTGGATCACAGGCCCTTCAGGAAATCGATCAGCAGTTTGTTGACCTGGGCCGGCTGCTCCTGCTGCACCCAGTGGCCAGCGCCCTCGAGGATGTGGCTGCCACGCAGGCCGGGCAGGGTCCTGGGGTAGGCCTCGAGCTGGCTCTTGGCGGCGGGGAAGCGCAGCACGCCGTCGCGGCTGCCGGCGATGAACAGCGAGGGCTGGCGGATCGGCTGGCCGCGCCACGGACCGCTGAGTTCCCAGTTGCGCCGGAGGTTGCGATACCAGTTGAGGCCGCCGCGGAAGCCGGTGCGCGAGAATTCTCCAGCGTAGTAGTCGAGGTCGGCCTCGCCGAGCCACGCCGGCAGCTTCTCGGGATCGACGGTGTTGGCGAGCAAGGTGCCGCCCGTGAGCCGGGCGAAACCCTTGCCCGTCTCGGTGAGTTCGCCACCCGCCGTGTAGTAGATGCGCCTGAGCGCACGCTTGATGTCCTGCTGAAGCTCGGCCTCGGGTACGCCGGGCTTCTGGAAATACTGCAGGTAGAAATCGTTGATCCCGAGCTTCTCCAGCGCGCTCAGGACATCGACATAGCCGGGCGGCGCGTAGGGCACGCTCATGGCGCAGACGGCGGTGAAGAGATCGGGCCGCCACAGGGCGGCATGCCAGGCGACCGGCGCACCCCAGTCGTGGCCGACGATCACCGCCTTGGTTTCTCCGCCATTCTTTTCGCTGACCGCCTTCACCAGCTCGGTCATGTCGCCCACCATGTGGAAGAGCGTGTACTGGTCGATGGGTTCGGGCGCCTCGGTGCCACCGTAGCCGCGCATGTCGGGCGCCACGCAACGGAAGCCCGCGGCGCTCAGGGCCTGCAATTGATGCCGCCACGAGTACCAGCTCTCCGGCCAGCCGTGGGCGAACAGCACCAAGGGACCGCTTCCGGCCTCGGCGTAGCGCATGTTGATGTTGTTGGCCGTGATCGTCTTGAGCGTGACGCCCGGTACGGGTGAGGCGGTCATTTCAGGATTATCCCCGCAGGTGAACCGGCCGCGACAAGCGCGTGCGGACCGACGACCGCGAGCCCACCAGCAGCGAGCCCACGAAGAAGAGGCTGGCAAATAGCACGATCACCGGTCCCGAGGGCAGGCCGGCATGGAACGACACCAGCAGGCCGACTGCGGCCGACGCAAACGCCATGGGCGCGGCAATCAATGTCATCGACCAGACCTCGCGCGCCCAGAAGGAGGCGGCGACGGCCGGCAGCAGGACAATGCCGAGCGCCATCAAGGTGCCCAGCGCCTGGAAGCCCGCCACCATGTTCAGCACCGCCAGCGCCAGAAAGAGATAGTGGTAGACCGAGCCGCGCACGCCCATGGCGGCGAGGAAACCCGGGTTGAAGCACTCGACGACCAGCGGCCGGTAGATCGCCGCCAACCCGACCAGGGTGAGGGTGGCGGTCGAGACGACCAGGAACAGCGCCATGTCGTCGACCGCCAGGATGGCGCCGAACAGGATGTTCATCAGGTCGACCGCCGAGCCTCTGAGCGACACGATCAGCACGCCCAGCGCCATGGCGGTGAGGTAGGCGGCGGCGAAGCTCGCGTCCTCGCGCATGTTGGAGAAGCGCGCGATGACGCCCGACGCCAGCGCCGTGGCGATGCCGGCGAGGAAGCCGCCGAGGCTCATGGCCGGCAGCGACAGGCCGCCCACCAGGAAGCCGAGCGCCGCGCCGGGCAACAGCGCATGAGCCAGCGCATCGCCCATCAGGCTCATGCGGCGCAGGATCAGGAACACGCCGATCGCCGAGCCGCCGACGGCCAGCGCCAAGCTCGCCACCAGGGCGCGGCGCATGAAGCCGAACTCGACGAACGGCTGGAACAGATACTCGTATAGCATGGCGTGCGCGAAGCGGTCAGGCGCTCAGCCGCATCGGCGCTTCGCAGGCGTCGGCGTGTTCATCCCAGGCCTCGGCCATGGCGCGGGCGCGCAGCAGGTTCTCTGCCGACAGGACCCGCAGTGTCGGGCCTGAATCGACCAGTTCGCGGGCGAGCAGCAGGGAATTGGGGAAGTCGCGACGGACCTGGTCGAGATCGTGCAGCACCGCGACGACGGTGCGCTTCTCGGCCTGCCAGCGGCGGATCACCACCATCAGGTCGGCGACAGTCTTGGAATCGATGGCGGCGAACGGCTCGTCCAGCAGCACGAGGTCGGCGTCCTGCAGCAGCAGGCGGGCAAACAGCACCCGCTGGAACTGGCCGACCGAGAGCGTGTCGATCGGCCGGCGTTCGAAGCCCGAGAGCCCGACCGCTTCGATGGCGTGCTGGGCATCGTGGATGTCTGCGTGATCGGCGGCGGCAAATCCGCCAAAGCGCGACCAGCGGCCGAGCAGCACCGTGTCGAACACCGAGATCGGAAAGCTGCGGTCGATCTCGGCCTGCTGCGGCAGATAGGCGATGCGCTTGGCCGAACACTCGATCCGGCCTTCGATGTGCGGGGCGAGGCCCAGCAGCGCCTTCAGGAGCGTGCTCTTGCCCGCGCCGTTGGGGCCGACGATGGCGGTCATCTCTGCGGCAGGAATCTCGGCCGACACGTGATGAACCGCGGGATGGCGGTCGTAGCTCACGGTGAGGTCGACCAGGCGAAGGGCGGCGCTCACGACGCGGTACTCATGAGAGGGCCCACCAGGCGCAGAGCCACAACAGGGCCGACACGCCAAGCGCCACCGCGATGCGCGCGGGCGCGCTCATGGCGAGCAGGGTGGTGCCGGGGGAAACGGGTTCGCGCATGAGCCGGGAAAAGGCAAGGATGATGCTGGATTGTTATATTATTACGTCACTTGAGTCCAGCATTCGCGGGAGCAGGCCGCGAGCCCGGCGTTACCAGCCGCTAACCGTTTCTTGATTGGCGGGCAAGCACTCGGACGCGCATGTTGCGATCATGGTGAGGACGACAAATCATGGCCGGCGATCGGTGTTGATGGGCGCCGCCGCGGCGGGCGCGGCGATCGTCGCAGGGCGGTCCGAAGAAGCCAGCGCACGTGCGCCCGCCGAAGGGCCCTGGGCCATCGAGCTCTTCACCTCGCAGGGCTGCAACTCCTGCCCGCCCGCCGACGCCTTCCTCGGCAGGTTGGCCAAGCGCTCTGACATCGTGGCGCTGTCGTTTCACGTCGACTACTGGGACTATATCGGTTGGAAGGACCCCTTCGCCTCGCGCGAGACCACCGAACGCCAGCGCAGCTATGCCCGAGCCCTGAAGCAACGCTACGTCTACACGCCCGAAATGGTGGTCGACGGCATCGGCCACGACGCCGGACGCGAGCCCGGTCCGATCAAGGCGCTGCTGGCCAAGGCACAAGCCCTCTCCCCGCGGCGGGCCACACCGGAACTTTCCCGCACCGTCGGCGGACCGCTCACCATCAAGCTCGCCGCGTTTGCCCTCGACGGCGGCCCGGCAGACGTTACTCTCGCCGTCTACGACCGGCGCAACAATACCGCGGTGGCGAGCGGCGAGAACCGGGGCCGCACGCTGGAGAACTTCAATATCGTGCGCCACCTTGAGTTGGTGAGCCGCTGGAATGGCTCGCCCGCCAGCTGGACGGTCGCCGCCGACCGTATCCAGGCCGCGCAGGGGGTTGCCGTGTTGGTCCAGCATGCCGGGTGCGGGCCCATGATCGGCTGTAACAAGCTGGAGCCGGCCTACTCCGGCTAAAAGGCGGCCCGGCAGGCGCCTTGCTTCCGCCACGGGTGCGGGCGAAGGTGCCGCGATGCCGACCGCCAGCGCCTCCGGCCGCCTGACCGCGGTTCTCGGTCCCACCAACACCGGCAAGACCTATCTCGCGATGGAGCGCATGCTCGGCCACGAGTCGGGCATGATCGGCTTTCCGCTGCGTCTGCTAGCGCGCGAGAACTACGACCGCATCGTGGCGATCAAGGGCGCCAAGCAGGTGGCGCTGATCACTGGCGAGGAGAAGATCTCGCCCCCCGGTGCGCGCTATTTCGTGTGCACGGTCGAATCCATGCCGGTCGAACGTCCGGTGTCGTTCCTCGCCGTCGACGAAGTCCAGATGGCGGCCGACCCCGAGCGCGGCCATTTCTTCACCGACCGGCTGCTGCATGCGCGCGGCATGAACGAGACCATGCTGCTGGGCGCCGACACGATCCGGCCAGTGCTGAACCGCCTATTGCCCGACATCGACATGGTGGCGCGGCCGCGGTTCTCGAAACTCACCTATGTCGGCGCCAAGAAGGCCACGCGCCTGCCGCGCCGCTCCGCCGTCGTCGGGTTCTCGGCCAGCGAGGTCTATGAGATCGCCGAGCTGGTCCGCCGCCAGCGCGGCGGCACGGCGATCGTGATGGGGGCGATGAGCCCGCGCACGCGCAATGCCCAGGTCGACATGTTCCAGTCGGGCGAGGTTGACTATCTGGTCGCGACCGACGCGATCGGCATGGGCCTCAACATGGACGTGAACCACGTCTGGTTCGCGAGCCTGCGCAAATTCGACGGCCGGACCTCGCGCCCGCTACGCGATGTCGAACTGGCGCAGATTGCCGGCCGCGCCGGCCGCCACATGAACGATGGCACGTTCGGCACCACGGCCGACGTGAGTGGTCTCGAGCCAGAGGTGGTCGATGCGATCGAGAACTACCGCTTCGACTCGCTGCGCGACGTGCAATGGCGCAACAGCGACCTCGATTTCCGCTCGGTGCCAGCGCTGATCGCCTCCCTCAATGTCCCTCCCGATCATGCCGCGCTCCAGCGGGTTCGCGAGCAGGACGATCAGCTGGCGCTCCAGACGCTGGCGGCGCGGTCGGACTTCCTGTCGCGCGTGCGCGCGCCGCAGCGCGTGCGACTTCTGTGGGAAGTCTGCCAGGTGCCGGACTTCCGCAAGACCATGACCGAGGAGCACACGCGGCTGCTCGGCCAGCTCTTCGAGCATCTGACGCAAGGTGGCGAACGCCTGCCCGAAGACTGGATCGAAAGTCACGTGAAGCGGCTGGAGCATTTCGATGGTGACATCGACACGCTGATGGCGCGTATCGCCCATGTCCGGACCTGGACCTATATTTCGCACCGGCCGGACTGGATTCAGCGCGCGACCCACTGGCAGGAGCGCGCACGCGCCATCGAGGACAAGCTTTCCGACGCCCTGCACCAGCGTCTGACGCAAAGGTTTGTCGATAGACGGGCGGCCTTGCTTGTAAGAAGATTGCGCGATGAGGGTGAAATGACGACGTCGGTCGCCGCAGCAGGCGAAGTCACTGTCGAGGGCGAGCATCTCGGACGGATCGAGGGCTTTCGCTTCGTTCCCGACGCGGCCGAGAGCCATGCCGATCAGAAGGCCGTGATGAGCGCCGCGCTCCGTGCGCTGCGTCAGGATCTGCCGGCGCGCCTGCAGGCCTTTGCCGGTTCGGCCGACGGCGAGATCGTGTTCGATTCGCAATTGCGCGTGTGCTGGGGCGGCGGTCCGGTGGCCCGCCTGTTGCCGAGCGGCGACATCCTGGCGCCGAAGATCGAAGCGCTGGCCACCGACCTGCTCGACGGGCCTGCCCGCGAGGACGTGCGCAAGCGCGCCGCCACCTGGGTCGAGACCCGCATTCGCCTCGGCCTATCGGAGTTGATGGATGCGCGGGCGACGGCGGAGCTGCCGGCCGGCGCCCGAGGCGTCGTCTTCCAGCTCTGCGAAAGTCTCGGCATCCTGTCGCGCCGGCCGATCGAAGATCAGCTCGCCCAGCTCGGTGAGGACGACCGCAAGGCGCTGGCGCGGCTCGGCGTCAGGGTCGGCGTCTATTCGATCTATTTCCCGAGCATGCTGAAGCCGGTGCCCATTCGTCTGCGGGCCGGCCTTTGGATGATCGCCCGCAATCGCGAGACCATTCCGCCGCTGCCGGCCGAGGGCCGCACCTCGATGGACTTGCCGCGCGACGCCGAGCGCGACTTCTACGCCACCATCGGCTACCTGCCGCTGGGCGACCACGCAATCCGCGCCGACATGGTCGAGCGCCTGGCCGCGATGGCCCGCCAAGCCGTGCGCGAAAGCCGCGAGGCCGCGCGCCGCGCCCAGCAAGAGAAGAAGCCCGCGCCGGACACACCGACCGCGGCCGTCCCCGCCGCCGCACCTGCCGTCGCTCTGTCGACCGACGAGATCAGCGAATGGGCGATTGTGGCTGCGGCCTTCGGCGAGAGCGAGCCCGCGCCGGCACCCGAAGCCGCGGCCATGCCCGAACCCGAGCCCGAGGCGACCGCCGTCGAAGCACCGGTCGCCACCCTGCCCGTCGCCGACGAGCCTGCTGGCGATGCACTCGTGAGTGACGAGTCTACGGGCGATGAGCCCGGGACCGCGACTTCCAAACCCACGGCGGAAGCCGCAGTCGCAGTCGAAGCACCGAAGGAAGCCCCCAAACCGGAAGGCCCGCGTCCTCTTCAACCTGGTCACTTCCGCGCCACGCCGCAGATGATGTCGCTGGTCGGCTGCTCCGAGCCCGAGATGGCCAACGTGATGCTGGCGCTCGGCTATCGGGTGCATCCGCCGTCGGAGGCCACCGGACCACTGCATAGTTTCTCGATGAAGCCTCGCTTCGTGCGCGAGCGCGAGGAGCAGCGCGAACGTCAACGTCTCCAGCAGCGCCAGCAACGCGAACAGCAGCGTCGCGACCGACCGGAGCGACCGCCCAACGAGCGCCAGTTCTTCGCCGACGCGGCCCGCCCGGGCGGCAAGGACAGGCCGCGGCACGATGGACCTCGAAATAGCGCACCGCGAAGCGACGGGCCGCGCACGGAGGGCCCGCGCAACGAGGGGCCACGTCAGGAGGGGCCACGCCAGGAGGGGCCACGCCAGGATCGCGGCCACGGCGACCGGCCACGGGGCTCCCGCCCGCCGCGCCGCGATAGCGGCGGCCCGGCGTTGCGGCTCTATGCCACGACCGAGACGAAGAGCGACGCGCCGGCGGCCGATTCGCCTTTTGCGAAGCTGCTCGAGTTGAAGCTCGGCGGAAAGAAATAGCCGGCTCTTGAGACTCTGACGCGCGATGCGGCTCGACAAATGGCTCTGGCACGCGCGCTTCTTCAAGTCCCGCACCCTGGCCGCACGCTACATTGAAAAGTCGCGTTGTCGGATAGATGGCCGGGTCGTCGATAAGCCCCATGCGGCGGTGTTGCCCGACATGGTGCTGACGTTTGCACTTGGCCCTCGCGTTCGGGTCGTACGCATCGTGGCCCTCGGTGATCGCCGCGGGCCTGCCTCCGAAGCCCGCGCGTTGTATGACGAAATCGACTCCGCGTGATTTGGCAGCCTTGCGCATGCCGGTGCCACGCGTTAATCAGCCGGCCGCTCGTTTCGGGAGCCGTTGATGACCTATGTCGTGATCGAGGCTTGCATCAAGTGCAAGTACATGGACTGCGTGGAAGTCTGCCCCGTGGATTGCTTCTACGAGGGCGAGAACATGCTGGTGATCAATCCTGACGAGTGCATCGACTGCGGCGTCTGCGAGCCCGAATGCCCGGTCGAGGCCATCCAGCCCGATACGGAGAAGGGTCTGGAGAAGTGGCTGGAGCTCAACCGCAGCCTCTCCGCCGACTGGCCGAACATCACGCGCAAGGGTGAGGCGCCGGCTGACGCCGACAATTTCAAAGACGAAAAAGACAAGTTCGACAAATACTTCAGCAAAAACCCGGCGAAACGTTAGCGCGGCGGCATTTTTTGGCAGTTTTGGTTGGGCTATGCGGTTCTCGCATAGGTAGACCGTTGCCGAAATGCAACATGGCCCGCGACTCCGAGCCAAATCTCTGGTATAAACATTGAGCACGAAGCGGTCCGGGGTCCGGTCCGCCGCAGGCTCGGTGTCCTCGTCGGTATCCGAAAGAAACTTACCGATACTGGCCGCCGAGCCGAGCACGCAGGGGAGCGTGTGCGGTGGGCCGCGGTATCGCTGATTGCGGGGTTTGACGTGAAGGGACTTGATATGGCCAAGCCGAAGAAGACACCGGCCAAGGCGAAGGAATTCGCCTTTGAGAAGGGCGATTTCGTGGTCTATCCGACTCACGGAGTTGGCCGGGTGATCGACATCGAGGCGAAGGAAATCGCCGGTTACAAGCTCGACCTGTTCGTTATCTCGTTCGAGCAGGAGCGGATGATGCTGCGCGTGCCGGTGGCCAAGGCCAAGATTTCCGGGCTACGCAAGCTCAGCTCCCGCAAGATCATGGAGAGCGCTCTGGTGACCTTGAAGGGCCGCAGCCGCGTGAGCCGCGCCATGTGGAACCGCCGCGCCCAGGAATACGAAGCCAAGATCAACTCGGGCGATCCGGTCTCGATCGCCGAAGTTGTGCGCGATCTGCACCGCAATGCCGGTCAGCCCGACCAGTCCTACAGCGAACGCCAGATTTACGAGGCCGCGCTGGACCGGCTGGCGCGCGAGCTTGCCGCCGTTGAGCGGATCGACAAGGACCTCGCCACGCAGAAGCTGAACAGCGTGTTGCAGAAGGTTGCCTGACGGCGCCCCGACATCCGACTGGCTAAAGGCGGCTGACGATCGTCGAGCCGCCTTTTTCATGCCTGCGCCTAGGGTTGGACGATCTTGACTTCAGACAGACGGGCAAGGTCGGCCGGGGTGTCGACGCCGTTCAGAACCAGCAGCCGTTCCAATCTGAAGTCGTCGTAGGGCAGCCGCGTCGCCAGCTGGGCGGGTGAAGCGCCGGCCACAGGGATCACCCGCAGTCGATAGGGCCGAAGCGCCACGGCCTCCGCGTCCGACAGCGTTCGGAAGCTGCGCGCCGCGTCGACCAGCACCTCTATCCGGCGATCACGATCGGGGCCCTCGCTCAGCAGATTGAAGAAGCAGATGCGGTCACCGTGCCGCACCATGACATAGCGCGCCTGGCCGAGGCCGGTATCGGAGCCGCGCGGCCGGGCGCCGATGGCGGCCTCCGCCCCGTCGATCTCGGTGGCCCGGATATCGGTCGGTGTCGGCTTCAGCGTGTTGCGCATCCATTCGTCGAGGCGGCCCGGGACGGACTCGCCAGAGCAGGCAAAGAACAGCAGCGACCGGTCGCGCCCGACACCCAAGACGCCATCCTGGTCGTTGAACAGCCGGAAATCCCTCGGCGCTTCAAAGGCGAGCTTCAATGTCGGATGCAGGAATGCTCGGCCTCGCACGAAGCCCTCGTCGGGCGCATCGTCGACCGACATGCCGTCGATCGCCGCAAGATAGGCCGGACGGCCGGACTCTCCTGCAGCCGACACGCCGATCGTCTGCAAGGCGTCCTTTCGCTCGAAGGGGGCGGGATGGGTCGAGGTCGCGCTGCGTTGGTCGAAGGTATCCGGTGCCTCGTCCAGAAGGTGGGCCTCGAGCCGTGCCTGCTGGCGCAACCTGTCGATCAGCGAAGCCATGGCATCGCTTCGATATCCGGCCTGGACGAGATAGCCGAGGCCGATCCGGTCGGCCTCCAGCTCCTGCTCGCGCGAGTAGCGCCGCAGGGCAATCAGCCCATCGCGCGCCACCGAGCGACCGACCGTGACCGATCCCGTCACGGCGGCGGCCTCGACGGCGGCATCCAGAACCCCTTGTCGCGCCCGGGCACGCTGGGCGGCGTGGCGCTGGGTGAGATGTCCGAGTTCATGGCCGAGGGCCGCCGCGAGTTCGGCTTCGTCGTCGAGCACGGCGAGAAGGCCCCGCGTGACGAAGACGTAGCCAGACGGCAAGGCATGTGCGTTGACCACCGGCAGGTCGAGCACGACGAAACGGTAGGGTCCCGCGAGGCCGGAGCCGCGGGCCAGCTTCTGGCCGACACGATCGACGTAGGATTGCAACGCGGCGTCAGGGTAGGCGGCGCCGACGTCTCGTTCGACGGCGGCCGGCAGAACCGGAACGCCGCTGCCCGGGCGGGGCGACGCAACGGTGCCCGCCGTTTGCGTCGCATTGTTGCCGGCCGTGCAGGCACCGGCGGCGAAGAGCAGCGCAACCAGCGCCAGAATGCGGCGAAAGACCACTAACCCTCCTCGACGCCCGAACAACCTTAGACGCTGGGCCACGGCAGCCGCAATCACCACAGGGCTGGAACGGGGTTCGCCGCTATGGCAGTGATGATCGCGGATACCAGCATGCCACGTTCAGAGACCCCCCTTCGTTCCGACCTGTTCCCGGAGATTTCGCCCTATGCCAGCGGCATGCTGGCGGTCGACGGGCGGCACACCATCTATTGGGAGCAAAGCGGCAATCCCGACGGCCTGCCGGTGCTGTTCCTGCATGGCGGCCCCGGCGCCGGATCGGCACCGGTCCATCGGCGTTTCTTCGATCCTCAATTTTACCGCATCGTGGTCCTCGACCAGCGCGGTTGCGGTCGCTCGATGCCGCTGGGCGAATTGCACGACAACACCACCGACCACCTCGTGGCCGACATGGAAAAGCTGCGGAGCCATCTCGGCATCGCCCGCTGGCTGCTGTTCGGCGGCTCGTGGGGCAGCACGCTGGCGCTGGCCTACGGGATCAAGCACCCCGACCGGGTGACGGGCTTCATCCTGCGCGGAATCTTTCTCGGTGCCAGATCCGAGATCGATTGGTTCCTCCACGGCATGCGCACCGTGTTTCCCGAAGCGTGGCGCGACTTCGCCGAACACCTGCCGGAGAGCGAGCGCACCGATCTGCTGGCCAACTACTATCGCCGCCTCACCGATCGCAATCCCGACAGCCACCGTCCGGCGGCGCGCGCCTGGAGCCGCTACGAGGCGGCCTGCTCGACGCTCTATCCGACCGTGCGAGCGCCGTTCGAGTCGGATCATGGCGGCTTCGCGCTCGCGCTCTCGCGCATCGAGGCACATTACTTTGCCCACGGCACGTTCGTGCCCGAAGGCTGGCCCTGGTCGGATCTCGACCGCATCCGTCCGTTGCCCGCGACCATCGTCCAGGGCCGCTACGACATCGTCTGCCCACCCGTCACCGCCGATGCCCTAGCCCGGGCCTGGCCCGAAGCGCGCTATGTCGTGGTTCCGGACGCCGGCCACAGCGCGCTGGAACCCGGCATCCGGGCAGCACTGGTCAACGCCACCGAGAGCTTCCGCCTGTCGACCAGCGATGATCTCTTCGCGCCGCGCTTCCCTTGGGAAACTTGAGAGAGGAGACTTGAGGCCGATGTCGTTCGAGCTGCCGCCGGAACAGAACAACGCCGCCGCCTGGTATGGCCCCGAGATGGTCAAACGTGACGACTGGCTGATGCCGTTGTCGCCGGTCGAAATCGCGGAAGTCGAGACCGCCGCCAAGGCGCTGGCGGCGCGCGAGGCCGATATCGCGGCCGTCACCTCCCGCGATTTTCCCCTGCCGACGCTCGGGCCCAGGCTCAAGGCGAGAGTCCGCGACGAGGTGCTGAACGGCCGCGGCTTCCTGCTGCTGCGCGGCCTGCCGGTCGAGCGTTGGTCGATGCGCGAGTCGGCAACGGCATTCTTCGGCCTGGGCACCCACCTCGGCAGTGCGCGCTCGCAGAACGGCAAGGGCCACGTGCTGGGCCACGTGCAGGATCTCGGGCTCGACGTGCACGATCCCAATGTTCGCATCTACCAGACCAACGAGCGCCAGACCTACCACACCGATTCCTGCGACATCGTCGGCCTGCTCTGCCTCAAGACCGCGCAATCCGGCGGCCTGTCGGCGCTGGTGAGCTCCACCACGATCTTCAACGAGATGCGCCGCCGCCGGCCCGATCTTCTGAAGCTGCTGTTTCAGCCGATCGCCACCGATCGGCGCGGCGAGGTGCCGGAGGGCCGGAAACCCTATTTCGAGATCCCCGTGTTCAACTGGCACAAGGGCTTCCTGACGGCGATCTACCAGCGCCAGTACGTCGATTCGGCGCAGCGGTTCGCCGACGCGCCGCGCCTGTCGCCGATCCAGATCGAGGCCCTCGACATGTTCGATTCGCTGGCCGGCGACCCTGCGCTCCACTTGTTCATGGAATTCAAGCCGGGCGACGTCCAGCTCGTGCACAACCACACCATGCTGCACGACCGCACCAGCTTCGTGGACTGGCCGGAGTCCGACCGCCGCCGCCACCTTCTGCGCCTGTGGCTGGCAGCAACGGACGCCCGGCCGCTGCCCGAAATCTTCGCCCAACGCTACGGCACCGTGACCGTCGGCGATCGCGGCGGCATCATCGTGCACGGCACCAAGCTGCACGCGCCTCTTCAGGCGGTCTGACGCAGGTGGTTGACCGCGAGGGCGGTCGTCCCTAATTGAAGGCCGCCTGAAGAAACCACTGCAACCAAGCACACCGAGGGACGACGTATGGCCAGCGATCCAACCGCGGGCGGCGCCCCGGCTGAGATGCCGGCCGAAACGCCCGATTCGAGCCTCGACATTCCACCCAAGCCCGAGAGCGCGGCCGAGTACCAGCAGCTCGTCGAGCAGCTCCAGGCCGAGAAGGCCGACCTGCAGGACAAGCAGCTGCGGGCGCTCGCCGAAGCGCAGAACGTGCGCCGTCGCGCCCAACAGGACATCGAGAAGGAGCGCAAGTTCGGCATCGAACGCTTTGCCCGCGATGTGCTTTCGGTGGCCGATAATCTCGGCCGTGCCCTATCGGCGCTGCCGGCGGATATTGAGGAGGTCGACCCGGCGCTGCGCAACGTCATCGTGGGCATCCAGGCCACCGATCGCGAGCTGCAGTCGGTGCTAGAGCGCCATGGCGTCACCCGCGTCGAGGCCCTCAGCCAACCGTTCAACGCCGAATTCCATCAAGCCATGATGGAAGTCGAGGACCCCACGGTGCC
This sequence comes from Reyranella sp., assembly GCA_030684475.1. Taxonomy (GTDB): domain Bacteria; phylum Pseudomonadota; class Alphaproteobacteria; order Reyranellales; family Reyranellaceae; genus Reyranella. The sequence goes on from JAUXWB010000545.1 coordinate 19,732, forward strand.
GGTCGGCACGGTCGTCCAGGAGTTGATCCCGGGCTACCTGATCGCCGGGCGCCTATTGCGCGCGGCCATGGTGGCGGTCTCCAAGGGCGGTCCGGCGGCTCGTCCCCCCAGCAACGAAAACTAGGCGGAACGATCGTTTGGGAGTCGAATTTCGGGCCAGGTGGCCCTGAGTGTGCGATTTTCGCCGGCCTTGCGTGGTTGCGCCATTGCAGGTGGCCCGGCAGGACCTATATAGCCCCTGTCCTGACCCGGTTTTATCCGGCAGGTAATCACATATTGGGGGGTCGGCTTGGCGCCTTTGGGGCCGGTCCGATCCGCCTAGCGAGAGAGTAGCAACATGGCGAAAGTCATCGGAATCGACCTCGGCACGACCAATTCCTGCGTCGCGGTCATGGAAGGCGGCGACACGAAGGTCATCGAGAATTCGGAGGGTGCGCGGACGACCCCGTCGATGGTCGCGTTCACCGACAGCGGCGAGCGTCTCGTCGGCCAAGCCGCCAAGCGCCAGGCCGTGACCAACCCGCTCAAGACCCTCTATTCGGTCAAGCGCATGATCGGGCGCCGCTTCGAGGACCCCATGGTCCAGAAGGAAATGTCGCTCGTTCCCTTCAAGATCGTGAAGGCGGCCAACGGCGACGCCTGGGTCGAGGCCTCGGATCAGACCTACAGCCCCAGCCAGATCTCCGCCTTCATCCTCGGCAAGATGAAGGAGACCGCCGAGGCCTATCTCGGCGAGAAGGTCGAGCAGGCGGTCATCACCGTCCCGGCCTACTTCAACGACGCCCAGCGCCAGGCGACCAAGGACGCCGGCCGCATTGCCGGCCTCGAGGTCCTGCGCATCATCAACGAGCCGACCGCGGCGGCACTCGCCTACGGCATGGACAAGCGCAAGGCCGGCACCATCGCGGTCTACGACCTGGGTGGCGGCACGTTCGACGTGTCGATCCTCGAGATCGGCGACGGCGTGTTCGAGGTCAAGGCCACCAACGGCGACACCTTCCTCGGCGGTGAGGACTTCGACGTCCGCGTCATCGGCTACCTGGCTGACGAGTTCAAGAAGGAGCAGGGCATCGACCTGCGCAACGACAAGCTCGCCCTGCAGCGCCTGAAGGAAGCGGCGGAGAAGGCCAAGATCGAACTCTCCAACTCCAAGGAGACCGAGATCAACCTGCCGTTCATCACCGCCGACGCGAGCGGGCCCAAGCATCTCGTGATCAAGCTCTCGCGCGCCAAGCTCGAGTCTCTGGTCGAAGACCTGGTGCAGCGCACGCTCGAGCCCTGCAAGGCCGCGCTCAAGGATGCCGGTCTGCAGGCCGGCCAGATCGACGAAGTGATCCTGGTCGGCGGCATGACCCGCATGCCGAAGGTCATCGAGGTCGTGAAGCAGTTCTTCGGCAAGGAGCCGGCTCGCAACGTCAATCCCGACGAGGTCGTCGCGGTCGGCGCGGCAGTCCAGGCCGCCGTGCTGAAGGGCGAGGTCAAGGACGTCCTGCTGCTCGACGTGACGCCGCTGTCGCTCGGCATCGAGACGCTGGGCGGCGTGTTCACCCGCCTGATCGAGCGCAACACGACGATCCCGACCAAGAAGAGCCAGACCTTCTCGACCGCCGACGACAACCAGACCGCGGTGACCATCCGCGTGTTCCAGGGCGAGCGTGAGATCGCCGCCCAGAACAAGATGCTGGGCCAGTTCGACCTGGTGGGCATCCCGCCGGCGCCGCGCGGCATGCCGCAGGTCGAGGTCACGTTCGACATCGACGCCAACGGCATCGTGCAGGTCTCGGCCAAGGACAAGGCCACCAACAAGGAGCAGCAGATCCGCATCCAGGCTTCGGGCGGCCTCAGCGAAGCCGACATCCAGAAGATGGTGAAGGATGCCGAGCTGCATGCCGAGGAAGACAAGAAGAAGCGCGAGCTGATCGACGCCCGCAACCAGGGCGAGGCGCTGGTCCATTCGACGACCAAGCACCTCGCGGAGTTCGGCGACAAGGTGAGCCCCACCGAGAAGGCCGCAATCGAGGGTGCGCTCGAGGCGCTGAAGACGGCGCTCACGGGCGAGGATGTCGAGGCGATCAAGGCCAAGACCAACGACCTCGCCCAGGCCGCGATGAAGCTCGGCGAGGCGATGTACAAGGCCCAGCAGGCCGATGCGCAGGCGGGCGCGGCGGCAGGCGGCGATGCCGGCGGTGCCGCGGGCGAAGCGAAGGACGACAAGGTCGTCGACGCCGAGTTCGAGGACGTCACCGACAAGAACAAGAAGACGGGCTCCGACTGAGTCGGGCCAAAAAGCAAGAAGAGACGGCCTCCCGCGCGAGCGGGAGGCCGATGTACGAGAGGCAAGCGGGGGCTGCGTAGGGCGTATGTCGCAGGACTATTACGAGCTGCTCGGAGTCAGCCGTACGGCGAGCGCCGATGACCTCAAGAAGGCGTTCCGCAAGCTCGCCATGCAGCACCATCCGGATCGCAATCCGGGCGACAAGGAATCCGAGAAGAAATTCAAGACCGTCAATCACGCCTACGACATCCTGAAGGATCCCGAGAAGCGCGCGGCCTACGACCGCTACGGCGCAGCGGCCTTCGAGGGTGCCGCCGGCCCCGGCGGTCCGCAGGGCCAGGGCTTCGATTTCGGCTCGGTGTTCGGCGACATCTTCGACGAGATGTTCGGCGGTGGCGGCCGCGGCCGCGGCGGGCGAGCCGACACCCGGGGCCAGGACCTGCGGTTCAATCTCGAGATCACGCTGGAGCAGGCCTACGGCGGCACCGACGCGACCGTGCGGGTGCCGAGTTCCGTCTCCTGCGAGGTCTGCCACGGCAGCGGCGCGGAGGCCGGCTCCAAGCCGCAGACCTGCCCGACCTGCCAGGGACGCGGCCGCCTCAGGGCGCAGCAGGGCTTCTTCACCGTCGAGCGGACCTGCCACACCTGCCACGGCGCCGGCCAGATCATCGACAAGCCCTGCCGGACCTGCGCCGGCCAGGGTCGCGTGCGCCGCGACAAGACGCTGAAGGTCAACATTCCGGCCGGTGTCGAGGACGGCACGCGCATCCGTCTTTCCGGCGAAGGCGAGGCCGGCTCGCGCGGTGGCCCGCCGGGCGATCTCTACGTCTTCCTGTCGTTGCGCCGTCACCAGCTGTTCGAGCGCGAGGGCGCCGACATCCATTGCCGCGTGCCGATCTCGATGGTGCAGGCGACGCTCGGCGGCAACATCGAGGTGCCGACGCTCGACGGCAAGATGGCGCGGATCAACATCCCCGCCGGCGCCCAGGGCGGCCACCAGTTCCGCCTGCGCGCCAAGGGCATGCCGATCGTGCGCTCCACGCAGCGCGGCGACATGTACATCGAGATCAACGTCGAGACGCCGACCAACCTCACCGCCAAGCAGAAGGAACTCCTCAAGGAATTCGAGAAGGCCGGCAAGACCAGTCCCGAATCCGAGGGTTTCTTCAGCAAGGTCAAGGAAATGTTCGGCGGCTGATGGCGGGCTACTTCGCCTCACCCTGGGACATCATGGCTTCGGCGCTGCTGCCGATCGGCTCGGCGCTGCTGATCTTTCTCGTCGAGGCCAAGGGGCCGTTGTCGCGGCACATCCGGGCGACAAAGGGTGTCGTGGCGCCGTACTTCGGCTCGGTCGCCGTCCTGTTCGGCCTGTTCGCCGCCTTGCTCGCGAGCGATGTTTGGCAAAAGACCAACGAGGCCAAGGGCGCCGTGCTCGCCGAGAGTCATGCCGTAAAGACGCTGGCCTATTTCGCGCGCGCCAACCAGATCGAACCTCTCATCCTCCCCAAGCTCAAGGCCTACGCCAAGGCTGCCAGCGCCGAGAACCCCTACTCCGCGGCGATCAGCCCTGCCGGCAGCGAGACCGACAAGGCCTTTCTCGACCTCCTCACGACGATTTCGCAGACCTCCGGGCTGGATGACTCCATACGCATGGGCATGCTCTCGGCGGCCCACGATCTTCTGCGCGCGCACGGTACGCGGCTCAACCTCGCCAACGACGTCACTGCGCCCATCAAGTGGATCGCCATCCTCGTGCTGGGCGCCCTCACGCAGATCGCCCTGCTGCTGGTCCATGTCGACAATCGGCGTGCCATGCGGGTCGCCGTCGGTCTGTTCACCGTCGCCTTCAGCTTCTGCCTGGTGATCGTTGAAATCTTCGACGCGCCGTTCGACATCGTCCTGGCTGGCGAGCCGCGCGCCAGCCTGAAACTCGCGCTGGATGGACTCTAACAGCCGATCTTCTTCGCGACTTCGATGATCGAGTTGCCGACGGCGTCCCACTCGCCCTCGGCTTTTAGATCGCGCTTCTGCCCGGGGCCATGCTCGTTGGGGCGGATCACGAAGCCGGTCGACAGGCCGCACTTCTGCGCCGCCGCCAGGTCGCCGTTGTGGGCGGCCACCAGCATCACCTGGTGCGGCTTCAGGTACATGCTGTCGACCACGCCGAGATAGGCCTCGGGGTCGGGCTTGTAGTGATGGAAGGTCTCGCCCGAGAAGCAGTGATCCCACGGGATGCCGCTGTTCTTGGCCATGTTGATCAGCAGCGCCACGTTGCCGTTGCTGAGGGTGGCCACGACATACTTCTTCTTCATCAGGCCGATGCCCTCGACCGAATCGGGCCATGGCCGGAGTTTGTGCCAGAGATGGGTGAACTCCCACGACCCTTCCTCGCCGGGATGCTTCAGGCCGCGCTTCGCGAGTAGCATCTCGAACGCTTCCTTGTGCAGGTCGTCGATGCGGGTCCACGGCAGCTCGCGCTTGCGCACGCGGGCCATCTGCGGCTGGTACAGGCCGCGCCAGTCGTCGGCGAAGCTCGTCCAGTCGGTCTCGATTCCGTGCTTCTTGCCGAGCTTGGGCAGGTCCGCGATCAGGCTGCCGCGCCAGTCGACCACGGTGCCGAAGACATCGAAAATGCAGACCTTGAGGTTGGCGAGATCCTTGGACATTGGGTAGCTTCCTCCCATGGTTTGGAAGCACGATAGAGTGAGCGGCGCCGACGGCAAGCCGAGATGCGGCTGGGTTTCGGACGATCCGCTTTACCAGAAATACCACGACACGGAATGGGGCCGTCCGCTGAAGGACGATCACGCCCTGTTCGAGTTGCTGACGCTCGAAGGCTGTCAGGCCGGCCTCTCCTGGATCACCGTGCTGCGCAAGCGCGAGCACTATCGCAAGGTCTATGACGGCTTCGATCCGGCCAAGATCGCGCGCTACAGGCCGGCCAAGCTCGCCCGCCTGCTGGCCGATCCCGGCATCATCCGCCACAGGGGCAAGATCGCGGCGAGCGTCAGCAACGCCCGGGCCTACCTCGAGATCGTCGAGCGCGAGGGCTCGTTCTCGACGTTCCTGTGGAGCGTGGTCGACGGCAAGCCCCGGAAGAACCGGCCGAAGAGCCTGAAGGGCGTGCCGGTGAAAACACCGGAGAGCGACGCGCTCTCCAAGAAACTCTCGAAGGCCGGTTTCAAGTTCGTGGGCTCCACCATCTGCTACGCCTTCATGCAGGCCTCGGGCATGGTCGACGACCATGTCGTGGGCTGCCATTGCGCCAAGGAGTAAAGCGTTGACCAAGCGTGTGTACATCGCGGCCCTCGGGACCGAGACCAACCAGTTCGTGCCCTTCCCGACCGGCCTGCGCTCCTACGAGGAATACGGCGTGTGGCGCGGCGATGCCACGAAGCACGAACCGACCAGCTTTACCGCGCCGCTGCATGTCTGGCGCAAGGCGGCGGAGGCGCGCGGCTGGACCGTCATTGAAGGCCTCGCCACTTTTGCCGCCCCGTCCGGCACCACCGTGCGCAAGGTCTACGAGGATTTCCGCGACGAGATCCTGGCCGGCGTGACGGCGGCCCTGCCGCTCGACGCCGTGCTGATCAACGTCCACGGCGCCATGGTGGCCGATGGTTACGACGACTGCGAAGGCGACCTCCTGTCCAAGGTGCGGGCCATCGTTGGGCCCAAGGTGGCGATCGGCGCCGAGTTCGACCTGCACTGCCACCTGAGCGCCCTGATGCTGGACAGCGCCGACGTGCTGGTGGGCTACAAGGAATACCCGCACACCGACACGATGGAACGTGCCGCCGAGCTGTTCGCCGTCATCGCCGACACGGTGGACGGCAAGGTGAAGCCGGTGATGGCGCGCCACGACTGCCGCATGATCGCCCAGTACCGCACCTCGGTGCCGCCGATCAGCGAGTTCGTCACCCGCATGAAATCCCTCGAGGGCAAGGACGGCATTTTGTCGGTGTCGCTCAGCCACGGCTTCTCGTTTGCCGATGTCGAGGATGTCGGCACCCGCACCCTCGTGGTTGCGGACGGCGACAAGGCCAAGGCCGAAGCGCTGGCCAAGCAGCTCGGCCGGGAGCTGTGGGACAACCGCGAGCGCTACGCCACCAAATACCTCTCGATCCCCGAGGCGATGGACCGCGCCGCCTCGCACAACCAGGGCCCGCTGGTCTTGGCCGACCGCGCCGACAACCCCGGCTCCGGCGCGCCGGGCGATTCGACCTTCGTGCTGAAGGCGCTGGTCGAGCGCGAGATCGGCCCGGCGCTGTTCGGCGTGATGTGGGACCCCGCCGCCTTCCGCATCGCCGAGGAGGCGGGCGAGGGCGCGCGTCTCAGGATGCGGCTGGGCGGCAAGTCGGGCGCGGTGAGCGGCGATCCGATCGATCTCGACGTCACGGTGAAGAAGATCGCCCGCGGCGTGAAACAACCCTACGGGCCGGTGATGGTGCCGCTCGGCGACACGGCGCTGTTGTCCTCGGAGCATGTCGACATCGCGATCTGCACGCTCCGCACCCAGACCTTCCATGCCGACGCCTTCCGGGCGGTCGGCGCCGATCCCGCCGACTACCGGGTCGTGGTCGTGAAGTCGGCGCAGCATTTTTACAACGGCTTCGCAGGCCTCGCGAAGGAGATCCTCTACGTCGCCTCGCCCGGCGCCGCCGACCCCGACGTCACGCGCTGGCCCTACACCAAGCGCAAGACGCCGTTCTGGCCCAAGGTCGCGGACCCCTGGAAGGTGTGACCGGGACTTGACGTTTTCCCGACGCCCCGGTGTCGGGAAAATCCTGTCGGAAAATTCAAGGCGTTGATCGACAAGGCTTTTCGCCCGGCCTTTCCCGACACCCGCGTGTCGAGAAACCCCCGATGTCCAGGCCGCGAGCAGCATCGACGCCATCGGCGATGCTAGCCCTTCGGTTCGCTTGCCTCGATTTCCTTGATCGCGTCCTTAATTTTCTGAAGCTCGGCGTTAGATTTCCGAAGCTCGGCGTTCTGTCGTTGGATGTCGTCGATTTGTGCAGCCCATTCGGCGGCAGTCGGCGTCCTGTCGAATTGCGCTTTGTGCCGCCCGGCAAACTGCCGGTCCATGGCCGGGTCGAAGGCGTGCAGAGAGAGGCACATTCGAGAGAGACTTTCTCTGATCATCGAAAGACTCCGGAGACGACTCTCGATGTCGTCGGTCTGGCCTTGGGTCTTGCGCGCTCGTATCGCCGCGGCCAATGCATAGATCAGGCCCAGGTGGCCGAGCGCCGCGACCAGATGATACCGGCGGACGGGCGGCAGTCCGGTGGCGAGGTCCTTGATCTGATCGAGAGTGAACGGCTCCTTGCGCTGCATGTAGACGTCTGGCGTGCCGTCGACGCCCAGCGAGATGAGATTCGATTCAGCGTGGAATACCCAGCGTCGCTGGTCACTCTCGTCCGTTTCGGCGAGCGCCAGATCGATCACGCGCCAGACCTGACTGAGGCAGGCGAGGTGATCCTCGAGATGGAACCTGATGGCGTCGGTCGTCTGTTCCAGCTCGGTATTGGCCAGGAGCTTTTGATAGTGGAGCTGAAGCTGCACCGAGACCCAGGCGATCCATGCAGCAAAAATCGCTGCATCCAACGTGAGCAAGCCAGCGGCGAGTTCCTTGTGGCTCCTCAGAAAGCAGCCGACGGTCGACAATGATGGAGCAAGAGTACACGTGTCTTTGTCGGCACCGACGTTGGCGAGCAATAGAATGCCCACCGTCACGCTGAGAAGACCGACTCCGAGCAACGTGCCTTGAACATAGCGTTTCATTGTGCGCCCCACCGCCGACCGAGAATAGTCGCTCGTCGGTTGCCGAGAAAGGCGGAATGCACGCAAGAACAAGCCTACGCAAAGCGCAAGACCGGCGGCGGCACGCCCCTCACGCCACCACCTGCAACGCCTGCATCGGGCTCACGTACTCGGGCTGCAGCCGGAGCCCGTCGAGGTCGGGCCACGACGGCGGCGGGATGTGGCCGGCGCGGGCCATGAGCTGGAACACCCGGCCGATCAGCGGCTCCAGCAGGTCGTCGTGCAGGCGTTCCAGCACGGGCCCCAGCATCACCAGCTTCTCGGCCCGGCGTTCGGCGATCTCGGTGGCGGAGCGCACGTCCCGGAGCTCGGTCGCCATCAGGAACAGGTCGGCATAGAAGGCGGCGCGCACCGCCTGCTGGCGATCTTTCAGGGCGGCGGCGAACTCGGCCAGCGGCGGCTTGATCTGGTAGGCGGGCCTGAAGCCCACGCCGCCGGGATCGGCCACATAGGTGACGGCGGACGGCGTGGACGCCACCGCGGCGTCCCGGAGCGCCGGCGAGGCCACCATGGGCGGGCTCACCATCTTGTCGAGCGTTTCGGCGAAGCGGAGCTGCATGCGCTGCAGGCCCTTGGCGTCGGGCAGCGCATCCATGCCGGGCGAGCGGCCATAGACGTCGTTGCCGGCGAGATGCCAGCGCGGACAGAGCGCGGGGAATTCCTCGAAGCCGCCGACCGCGAGGAGATTGTCGTTCGCCCCGCCCTTCTCGTACCAGACCGAGCGGAACGGCATGTGGCGGTTCGAGCGGCCGAAGCCGCGGCCCTCGCGCACCTCCTCGTTGGGCTCGATGGCATGCACGACCTCGACCTCGCGGTCCCAGTCGCCGCGGTCGTAGCGCTCGCGCACGCTCGTCGAGACCGCGTCGCGGCCAAAGCGCTCGACGAGCTGGAAGCTGGTCATGCCCAGGGTGCGGTAGAGCGTGTTGACGCTGAGACGCTCCGACGCCGCCAGCCAGTATTCGCCGGCGGTGAGCGGATAGGCGCGCACTATCTCTTTGGCATCCTCCGTGACGACCAGCGCCGCGGTGCCGAACACCGCCAGCTCCTCGTAGGCGACGGCCAGCGCGTTGTAGAGATTGGAGCGCGCGAAGACGCGGAACATGCGGGCCGCCACGTCGTCGAGCCAGGCGCGGACCTCGGGCACGGCCGATAGCGCGGGGCTGCCGAGGCCGAGCCGGAACCACGGCCGCGCCGGCGAGGTGAGGCCCGCCATCAATCCTGAAGCCAACGTGCGCGCCGCCAGCATGGCGGTGGCGTCGAGCAGCCTGGCATTGCGCTTGCCGCCGCGATCGGGCCGGTGCGCCGCGCCGAGGAAGGCGCCGCGGCGCGGCAGGATGTAGGTGCTGAGCTCGCGCCAGTGCGCGAACCAGGTGGCGCGCTCGCGGTCGAGCGTGTTCAAGCGCCGCTCGCAATGGCGGCGGAGTTCGGTGTGTTGCATCTGTTTTCCTATGAGTCTGACAATGGCCGACGCAGGGGGTCACGCGTCGACGTTCACATGAACGTCGCCGAGCGGCGCACTTTTTCTGGACTGTTGAACATATATTCCGACGCCGAGCATTCGGGCGCCAATCGGGCGAACGACATACGATTCGCGTTTATCGCCTCGCGTGAGCGTCGAAGCGCTAGATGTTGAGCGACATCACACGAATCGTGCGACGGAAAATAGCTTCAGCAGAGTTGTCAATCGAGTCACGCGAGGAACAGTCTGAATAGCGTGCGGCCACAACTCAAAATTGGTGGCTGCCCACAGGCGATCGCTCCTACAATCGCAATTGAGCCCGTTGGTTCGACCACGAAAAAGGGCTGGCCGCTGGTTGCACCCAGCGGTCAGCCCCGGTCGAAGCCGACGGTCTTGAGTGAGGCCATACGGCAACGAAGCACTGCCAGTTTGCGTTTTTGGGCTGGCTCCCGTCAAGCACGCGACGCGTGTGGCCTCACTCTTCCTTTGTGCGTAACAGAAGGAAAGAGAGAGAAGAAAATGGCTAATATTGAGGTTACTTGTATCAACAAGCCGGATCGCAATAGCCGGCATGAGCACATCACTCATGTCGGGAATTCCACTGGCAAGTGGACACGCGAGGCAGTGATCGGATGGATAGAGAGCAAGGAGCACACCTTCTACACCAAAGCGAAGGGGGAGACGGCGTATATCGGCGTCGTCACCCCGGCTCAGGGCTCGAAGTACCTTCGGACTTACGCCGACAAGGAATGGAACGATAACCTACTGGCTCTTCCCGAGTGCCCGTAGCGTAGCGAAGTAGACGGTCCGCCTCGGATGAAACCGGGGCGGACGCGTCGACTTTCTGTTCGGGTGGTGGCTTCGAGGGGCTTTCGACTTCACTTCCTCGTCACTGACGATCGACGCATCTCGTCAATTATTTGGGCTTCGCGCACTATCCCGAGCCACTGATGCCTAACCTCAACAAATGACGTAGAGCATCCGGCTTCTTTGGTGGCTTACGCCATTCCGTTGTCCCACTTCACGGCACTTCACTTGTCAGCGGTTTCCGCGAGTTCGGACACAAGCACGCCTACATCAAGCAGTCGGTTGATTGCCTCGGAGAAGGCCAAGGTAGTGGTGCGCGCTCTTTGCACGCTCTCGAAGCCCATCTCTTTCGTTGCGGCGATGAAGCGATCCACTTCCGACACGGCGAGCCGAGAAAGCTCGTCCATCGTCTTCGGAATGATGATCTTGTGGGTGCTGACGATGCGTCCAATCGCTTCCTTACGGAGCGGCATCTTGTCCGGGTGTAACGGGGCCTGCCCTACAAGCTTGGAAAGCTCGGTGAACAAGGGACGGGCCTTCTCCAGATACGAAATGCCAGCTCTCAGCTTGCTCGAGGCTTTATCGCGGTCGAACTCAGCCATCTGAATAGAGCCCAGTATCTCCGTCGCGCCGTACAGCAATGTCGCACTGGCTTCTCTCGACAGCTTCGAATATTCCTTGAGCGGAAAGTTGAGTACTAACTCTGCCCGCGCCGCTCCAGCGGACATCGCCGCAAGCCCAACCGCAAGGGCGAACGCCCCACGGCGCTTCATGCCTTTTGTATGCATGTGTTCCCCTCTTTCAAAAATCCCGGCTGGTACCCTTCTTGCCCCTTAGACGTAATTTCGCGCCATGCGGCACTGCCGACTGGTGTACTCAACACCACACATAGCTCGGCCAGCCCGGTCTTCCAGAAGCGCCCATCCACCGCGCCTGCCTGATACTGGTTGAACATGGATGCATAGAAGTTGATGAGCTGCCCAATGCGTACTCTGGCCTTTAACTGGGTCTCCGCGTCCGCGTCGGCGCTCTTGTCGAACTCGAAAATCAGGCGGTAGACCTTCGGCTCCGCAGAGATGCTTTGGATTAGCTCTCGCCCATCCTTCTGGATTGAGAAGATCGTGCTAGCGCGTAAGGCGTTCTTAGCCTGCTCGATTTGACCATTAGCAGCGGACAGCTGGCCGTAGGTCAGGAATAGTCCGACCATTGCGCCCAATATCCCCAGCGTCTGGAACAAGTTAAGCCAATTGGCCTTCAACCAGGTTTGCCACATAGCGCTCTCCCGCCGACCACCCTCACTTTAAACTCTACCTGTAGTCAACCAGACCGTGCGCGAACTCTTATCCAGGATCAATCTCAGGCAGGGAGCCCCCGGAAGTGAGGCGCAAGTACGCCTGTAGTCTTGCGTCTAGTTTGGCTACACAACAACATAGGCGCCCTCTCCTCACCAACAATGGGAGGAAACGGAGCATGAACCACCTCACCCTCCCCGCTTCGCGGGTCCCCTCCCTCTCCCCCTGCTGGCGCAGGCGGAGAGGGCGTTTGAGAAGATGAAGCGTCACTCGTCGAACTCGTCCTTCTCGTCCCAATACTCGTCAGTGAAGTCGCGATAGAGGTCGTATTCGGTGATGCAGTAGGCCTGCACCGGCGGCGCGTCCCAGCCGGCGGCGACCGGCAGCGCGAAGGTGAGCGCCAGCGCATCGGCGATGTCGGGGCTGGCAAGGCCACGCTTCTTCATGTCGTCCTTCTTCTCGAGCTGGATCTCGCCCTTGGCGTTGAAGCCGTATTCGACGCCGGTGAGGTCGGCGGCGAGGTCGGGGTCGTCGGGGAG
>JAUXWB010000548.1 GCA_030684475.1 Reyranella sp.
GTTGCCCTCGGTGCCGGAGTTGGTGAAGCGCACCAGGTCGATCGAGGGCATGCGGTCGGCGACCAGCTTGGCGAGCTTGGCCTCGTTGGCGTTGCGGCCGCCGTAGTTCCAGCCGTGGTTCAGCGCGCGGTCGACGGCGGCACGGATCACCGGATGCGAATGGCCGTAGATGCCTGCGGTGTATTCACCCAGCACGTCGATATATTCGTGGCCGTCGGCATCCCACAGGCGGCAGCCTTCGCCGCGCACGACGGTGAGCGGGAACGGCGAATTGTGCAGGGTGGTGCGGGTATTGCCGCCCGGCATCGCCTCGCACGCCTCGTGGTGGCGGCCGAGGCTTTTGGGATTGCGGTCGGCGTAGGCCTGGCGCGCCTCGACGAGCGCGGACTGCAGATCCGAATTGACCAGGGCTTGATCGGGCACGTCACTCTCCTCGCGTTGCAGCGAGAGTATCACACCACGTTCAGCTCCCGGATAGGCCGCCCTGCGGATATGCGTTCATAACCGAAGGGGCTGAGATCGATCGTGCGATAGCTGCCATGCACGATCAGCTCGGCGACGGCGCGGCCGACCGCCGGCGACTGCTGGATGCCGTGGCCGGAAAAGCCGGTGGCGAAGATCAGGCTCTCGATCTCGGGATGGCGGCCGACGATGCCGTTCTGGTCGAAGGTATTGTACTCGTAGTAGCCCGCCCAGGCGTTCACGACCTTGGCCGCCTCGAAGGCCGGCACCCGCCCCGCCAGCGCCGGCCAGACCATGTCGTCCCATTCGGCGTGCTGGACTTCGAGCGGCGGCTCGGCCGGATCGTTGCCGGCGACCGGCGTCGTGCCGGCGAGATAGAAGCGGCCCTCGGGCCGGAACCACACGCCCGAGGGATCGATAGTGAGCGGCGCCAAGCTCGGAGAAAGAGGCCCGGGCGGCTCTCTTTCTTGTGATGGGCGGACATCGAGCACGAACACCGAGCGCCGCCGGGGCTCGACCGGCAGCGCGATGCCCGCCGTCGCCGCCACCTGCCCCGACCACGGTCCCGCGGCCAGCACGACGGTGCCGGCCTCGATCCGGCGCCCCGAGCGCAGGGTGACGGCATTGGGGGCCAGTTCCATCACTTCGTCGGCGATGTACTCCGCCCCCAGCTCGCGCGCCTTGCGCCTGAAGCCCTGCATCAGCGCCGGCCCGTCGAACCACCCCTCGTTGGCGGTGCCGTGCGAGGCAAGTTCGAGACCGTCGGTCGAGATCCAGGGAAAGCGCGCCTTCAAAGCCAAGAGGTCGAGCAGCTCGACCGAGCATCCCTCTCCCTTCTGGATCGCATGGTTGGCGCGCAGCACCGCTTCGCCGGCCGGGCTCGCGAGAAAGAGATAGCCGGGCTCCTTCAAGCCCAGCTCGACGCCCAGCAAATCCCGTGCCTGTCGCAGGAAGCCGATGCCATAGCGCGACAGATGGATATTGAGTGGCGTCGAGAATTGCTGGCGGATCGAACTGGCCGACAGCGCCGATGAGGCGCGGGCATAGGTGGGATCACGCTCGACCACCGCGACGGTGCCGGTGAAATAGGGATCGCTCCGGAGGTGATAGGCGATGGAAGAGCCCATCGCGCCGCCACCCACGATCAGGACATCGAACCCATCGGTTGGAACCTCACAAACCATGGGTTACGCTGCGCTCCGGGTGGGCTGCCAGGGCCGCGCGTACCGAGTCAGCGACCGGCGGACAAGGGGGGTACAAATGGACAGTCTCGTGCGTGCCGTCAATGCGATCGACTGGATCAACCGTTGGGTTGGCCGCGTTGTCGCCTGGCTGACATTGGCCACGGTGTTGGTCTGCGGCGCGGTCGTGTTCCTGCGATACTCGGCCGGAGTGGGCTTTGTGTGGATGCAGGAACTCTACATCTGGACTCACGCCATGACATTCCTGCTCGCGGCGGGATTCGCCTATCTCCTCAATGCCCATGTAAGGGTCGACATTTTCTACGCCAGGATGGGACGACGCGGCAAAGCCTGGGTTGATCTTTTCGGCGTGATCTTCCTGCTGATGCCGTGGCTCGTCCTGCTCGGATGGACGTCGTGGACCTACGTCTCCTATTCTTGGCAGACTGGCGAGATATCGGTTCAGAACAACGGCATGCCCGCGATGTACATTCTCAAGTCGGCAATACTGGGCTTCGTTGTCCTGTTGGGATTGCAAGGTCTGGCGTGGGCCGGCCGCTGTATTCTGGTGCTCAACGGCCGGGAACCCCCACCTAACGAAACCCTGACCGGACCTCTGGGCTGAGGCGGCCGCAATGTCCACGGTTCTGATTGGCGAGATCCTCGCCGTTGTCCTCTTCGTAGTCGCCACATTCGGCGTTCTGCTTGGTTTTCCCATCGCCTTCAGCCTGGCGGGCTTCTCGCTCTTCTTCGCCGCCCTGGGCTGGGCGCTCGGCGCCTTCGACCCCATCATCCTCACCAGCCTGCCGTCGCGCTATTTCGGCCTGATGACCAATGAGGTGTTGGTGGCGGTGCCGCTGTTCATCTTCATGGGTGCCGTCCTAGAACGCTCGAAGATCGCCGAAGCCCTGCTCGAAACTATGGGCCAGATGTTCGGTACGATGCGCGGAGGCCTAGCGATCTCGGTGGTAATCGTGGGCGCGCTGCTGGCCGCGTCGACGGGTGTGGTCGGCGCCACCGTCGTCACCATGGGGCTCCTCAGCCTGCCGGCAATGATGCGCGCCGGCTATGATCCCAAACTCGCGACCGGAGTCATTTGCGCCTCCGGAACGCTGGGCCAGATCATCCCGCCCTCGGTGATCCTGATCTTCATCGGCGACCTTCTGATGGGTGCCAACCAACTCGCGGCACAGAAGACAGGAAAGCCGCTCGATCCGGTGTCGGTCGGCGATCTCTTCGCCGGCGCCTTCCTGCCGGGCCTCGGGCTTGTCGTGCTCTACATGCTCTACATTCTCTTCCTCGCCGTGGTGCGCCCGAAGAGCTGCCCGGCCCTGGTGATGGACGCCGCGGAACGCGCCTCGCTCGGCCGGCGCTTCGTGCGCGCCCTGATCCCGCCCCTGCTGCTGATCGTGGCGGTGCTGGGGTCGATCCTGGCCGGCTTCGCCACTCCGACCGAGGCGGCTTCTATCGGAGCCATCGGGTCGATGGTGCTGGCCGGATTCAATCGCGCCTTCTCACCTTCGATGCTGCTGGGTGCCATGCGCAACACCGCGGTGATCAGCGCCCTGGTGTTCGCCATCGTGCTCGGTGTCTCGGTATTCTCGCTGGTCTTTCGCGGGCTGGGTGGCGAGCACCTGGTCGAGCAGTTGCTGGTCGAGGTGCCGGGCGGCACCTTCGGCGCGGTGATGGCCGTGATGATCGTGATGTTCGTCCTGGGCTTCTTCATGGACACGATCGAGATCGTCCTGATCGTCGTGCCCATTACGGCGCCCGTCATCATCGCCATGGGCGTCAACCCGGTCTGGCTTGGGGTGATGATCGGCGTCAACCTGCAGACCGCCTTCCTCACGCCGCCGGTCGGCTTCGCCCTGTTCTACATCCGCGCCGTGGTGCCGGCCTCGATCACCACAGGCGACATCTACCGCGGCATCATACCTTTCGTGGGCCTGCAGATGATGGCGATTGCCCTCCTCTGGTTGGTGCCGCAGCTCGCGACCTGGCTGCCGAAGGTTGTCTTCCCCGACCCGGTTGCCATTGTCGGCAGCCCGCAGCCCAGATCGGTGTTCGACGACATCATGCAGGGTAAACCAACTGGCACGCCCGCGCCATCAGGCTCGCCCCTCGACCAGCTTCTCAATCAGCCTCCGGCTGCCGCTCCAGCCGGCGACCCGGTCCTCGACCGGTTGATGAAGCGCGACTAGCAGCCCTGTCAGCCAGGGGACGTAAAAAGGGGCCGGCGTTGCCGCCGGCCCCCATCGGTGTCGAGCTGCCTCGAAGGTTTCAGGTGAACTGGAACCCGATGAGGCGCGCATTGAGATATTCCTGCAGGCCGATACGGGTCCACGCCATCTGCTCGCGCTGGAACTTGTAGTACGAGTCCAGCGTCTTCTTGGTCAGCGCATCGCCCGAATCGCGCAGTTCCTTCATGACGTCGCCGCAAGCCTTGCCATAGGCCTTGATGAACTCGTCCGGAAGTTTCTTGAGCTGCACGTTGTGCTGCTTGATCAGAACCTCGAGCGCGCCCGC
>JAUXWB010000550.1 GCA_030684475.1 Reyranella sp.
GGCGGCGGCGCGACGGCGGCCGGCGCCGCCGGCTGAGGACGCGCCGCTACGGCTGCGGCCGGATCGAACGTGCGCGGCGAGGCGAGCTGCGTGGCGTCGGCGGCGGTCGCTGCCGCCATGGAGAGGATGAGACGCCAGCCTGCGATCGATTGTGGCCGGTCGCTGGCACGCACCGCCAGCCCAACGTCGAGCCCCACGAGAAGGGCGCGCGCGAAGCCCGGCGGCGCGAGCTTGCCCAACGGTTCGTAGTCGTCGTCGAGCATGCGATCGAAGGCGTTGGGCGGCGCCTTGCCGGTGATCGCGTGATAGAGCGTCGCCGACAGCGCGTAGATGTCGGTCCACGGACCCTGCTTGGCCGACGTCATCTGCTCGGCCGCGGCGTAGCCCGGCGTGAAGACCGCCGTCATCGCCACGCTGCGCCCCGCCATCGCCGCACGCGAGGCGCCGAAGTCGATCAGGGTGGGGTCGCCGTTGGCGTTGAGCAGGATGTTGGCCGGCTTGATGTCGCGATGCAGGAAGCCCGCCTTGTGCACCTCCTCGAGGCCGCCCAGCAGCGGCGTCAGGATCCGATCGACCGCGGCCGCGTCGAGCGGCCCCCGCTTCTTGATGCGGTCTTCGAGCGTCTCGCCATGGAGCAGCTCCATGACGATGTAGGCGGTGCCGTTGATTTCGAGGAAGTCGAAGACGCGGACGATCCCGGGCGCGTGATGCAGGCTGGCCAGCGTGCGGCCTTCGGAGACGAAGCGCTCGCGGCCCCAGGTGAAATCCTCGGCGACTTTGGTCGAGCGCGGCAGCACGGTCGCGCCGTCCTGGCGAACGGCGATAGCAGTTGGCAGATATTCCTTGATCGCGACCTCGCGGTCGAGCTGGCCGTCGCGCGCGCGGTAGGTGATGCCGAAGCCGCCCTGGCCAAGGATGGAAACCACAGTGTAGCGGCCAATGGTCTGGCCGGCCTGCAGCGCGACGAAATCGACCTCCGAGGCACTCGCCGCGCCGGTGTCAACGACCTCGCCTGTCATGCGGGCATCCTCACAGCTTGCCGGGGTTGCCCGCCGCCATCTTGCAGGTCGGAAGGCATTTGAAGTCCGTCGACTGCAGCTGGAACGTGTCGCCGTCCTTCCTGTTCACCGCATGGTACTTCCGCTTGGACGACAGGTCGTGGCAGATCGTGTTCTCGGCGGTGGCCCAGGTACCGGCACGAACCTTGCCGCCTTCGGTGATGCGCGCCTTGCCATTGGCCTCGAAGAAGGCCTTCTGCGTCGCACCATTGCGATGCGTGATGTCGGCGGTCTTCCCGGCAAACACGGCGCGGACTTCGTCGCCGGTCGACTGCGTCTTCGCTGCGCCCGCAAACAAACCCAGTGCGGCGATCACCGCGATCCCCAATGCACGGTATTTCATCTCTCTCCGTCGAGTGAACAGCCGATGGAAACCCAACTGAAACCGTTTGTCTAGCGAAGGCCGGAACCATTCCCGTCGAGTCGGGAAGGCTGGCCTCGGCGCGAAAAACGCCGAGGGCACGCTATGTTGACAATCTGCCGGCGCCCATACCCCAATGGGTAGTGGGCTTGGGACATGCCTTGGATATCTCCGCTGTCGTCGACGATATCTACGAAGCCGCCGTTGTCCCTGAGGCATGGACTGGCGTGCTCGACCCGATGGCCGCGATCAGCGGCGCCGAGGGCACGCTGTTGTTCGCCAGCGGGGAGCAGCGTACGCACTGGATGAGCTCGGCGGCGCTTGAGCCGTTCGTGACGGACTGGCTGTCCAGCAAATGGCCCGGGACAGAGGAGCGTGCTCGGCGGCTGATCCCAATGCGAGAGGCCCGCTTTCTCACCGACCTCGACGCCTTCGCTCGCGAAGAATGGGAGGCCGATCCCTATCGGGTGGGGTTCCTGGAGCCGCGTGGCCTCGGCTGGTGCGTGGGAACCTCGATCCGCTCGCCGGCCGGCGACACGCTGGCCTTCACGTCGGAAAGGCAATGGCGCAAAGGGCCGGTCGAGCGCGACGCGGTCGACAGGCTCGACAATCTGCGCCCGTACCTGACGCGCGCCGCCGTGCTGTCGGCGCGCATCGGCCTGGAACGCGCGCGCGCCACCGTGAATGTCCTGCAGACGATCGGCCTGCTGGCGGCAGTGCTGACTGGAAGCCGCCGCGTCGTGGCGGCGAATCCCGATTTCGAGACGAACGCGCCGCGCATCGTCATCGATGCCGGCGATCGGGTGAGCTTCGCCAATCCGGCGGCGCAGGCGCTCTTCGTCGAGGCACTGGCGCGCGCCGACGGGCGACCGACGCTGCTCATCGGTCGCTCGATCGCGGTGCCGGGTGATGGCGAACGGCCGGCGCTGGTGGCCCACCTGCTGCCGCTGCGCGGCGGCGGACGCGACGTCTTTACCGGCGCGTCGTCGTTGCTCTATCTGACGTCGCTGACGACAAGCAAGGCGCCCGACGTGAAGCTGCTCGAGGTGCTGTTCGACCTGACGCCTGCCGAGGCGCGCATTGCCGGCCTTCTGGTCGAGGGCAAAACGGTCGAAGCCATCGCCGCGGCGCAGGGCGTTACCGACAACACCGTGCGCATGCACCTCAAGTCGGTGTTCGCCGAGACCGGCGTCAATCGCCAGGCCCAGCTCGTCAGCCTGCTGGCGCTGCCGTCCTAAGGGTCGGCGCCGGGTTAGCCGGACCCGTAGACGACGCCGTCGATCAGGTTCTCCTCGTAGAGCCGCGCGAGGTCGATGCCACCGGGTGGGCGGGCGACCTTGAAGTCGGCGATGGCGCGCTGGATCCGCGATTCCTGCTCGCGGCGAAGTTTCTCCGCCTCTTCCACCGAGACCGGCTGGAACCGCACCGCCTGGCCCGGCAGCAGGCGGCCGAGCCGCGGCAGGTCGACCGAGGCGACGGTGGCGATCTTCGGATAGCCGCCCACGGTCTGGCGGTCGGCCAGCAGCACGATCGGCAGGCCGGCGCCGGGAACCTGGATCGCGCCAGGGCCGATGCCGTCGGAGATGATGTCGGCGCCTTTCGAATGCTCGATCGTCGGGCCTTCGAAGCGGATGCCCATGCGATCGGCCTCCCTGGAGACGCGATAGTCCGCTCCGACGAAGATGCTGCGGCCGGCCTCGGTGAAATAGTCCTCCTGCGGTCCCCACACGATACGGACGGGTCCTTTGCCATAGTCGAACGGCGCACCGAGCTTGTGGTCGTCCCCCCCGGGCGCCTGCTCGAGCGACAGCGGCAGCGCATCGCCCGTGGCGAGCTTGCGGCCCTCGAAGCCGCCGACACCGGCCCGCGCATAGGTCGAGAGACTGCCCATGAAGGAGGGCAGGGCGAAGCCGCCCGAGACGGCGAGATAGGCCGTGCTCGACCCCTCGATCATGCCGACGCGCAGGATCTGCCCGCGCTTCAAAAGATGCGTGCGATCCGATTCCAATGCCCTGGGCGGCGCGTCGGGACCGTCGATGAGCGCAGGCGACAGCGGGCCGAGCAGGGCGACGCGTACACTGTCGGCCTCGACCAAGAGGTCGGGACCCATGACGCCGATCTCGAGCCCCGCGGTGCCGGCAGGATTGCCCAGGAGCGCGTTGGCGAGGCGGAGCGCCACCCTGTCCATCGCCCCCGCGGTCGGCATGCCCAGCGCCATGAAGCCTAGGCGGCCGAGATCCTGCAGCGTGTCGAACAAGCCGGCGCGAACGACTTTCAGCGCGGCACTCACGTGCGCACCAAGGTCGACCAGTCGAACGTGCCGGCGTCGACCTCGCGGGCGATGCGGTCGAAGGTCTTGCGGTCGATGCGCTGGAAGGAAAGGGAGTCGCCCGGCGCCAGGAACACCGGCTGCTCGCGACGCTTGTCGAACATCCAGAGCGGCGTGCGGCCGATCAGATGCCAGCCGCCCGGACTCTCGAACGGATAGATCGTCGTCATGTCCATGGCGATCGCGACCGACGAGCGCGGGACCCGCACGCGCGGCTGGGAGCGCCGCGGCAGATAGAGGCTCTGGTCGAGGCCAGCGACGTAGGCGAGGCCCGGCATGAAGCCCAGCACGTAAACCTTGAACGGCGAGGCGAGATGGGCGGTGATCACCTGCGCCACGGTCTTCTTCGTGCGCTCGGCGACCTCGCCGAGGTCGGGGGCGAACTCCGGATCGTCGTAGCAGCAGGGCAGGGTGACGCGGCGGCTCGCCAGGTCGGATGGCAGGCCGCGGGCAATCAGCGCGTCGATCCGGGGCTGAAGGTCGGCGCGGGACGCGGCGAGCGGATCGTAGGCCACCATCAGCGAGCGCATGGTGGGCACGGTCTCGACCACCCCCGGGAGCTCGCCGGCCTCCTTGGCGTGGCCGATGGCGGCGTGAAGCGCCATCACCCGAGCGTTGATCTCGGGCGAGATTTCGTTGCCGAATTCGACAGTAAAGGCGGTATCGCCGCAGGATAGGTACCGAACGCTCACATCTGCTAGGATAGCGCCTTCGATTCAGGGAGTCTCCCATGGCCACGACCAATGCCGGATTCGTCAACATCAACTCCGACCTCGGCGAGAGCTTCGGGCCGTGGGTGATGGGCAATGACAGCGAAGTGCTGAAGATCGTGACCTCGGCCAACGTCGCCTGCGGTTTCCACGCCAGCGATCCCGTGGTCATGGTCGACACGGTCAAGCTCTGCCAGCAAAACGGCGTCAGCATCGGCGCCCATCCCGGCTTCGCCGATCTCCAGGGCTTCGGCCGGCGGGTGATCAATCTTACGATCAAGGAACTGGAAGCCAACATCGCCTACCAGATCGGGGCCTTGCAGGCGATCGCGGCGCTACACGGCGCCAAGGTCACGCACATGAAGCCGCACGGCATGATGGCCAACATGTCGGCCGAGAGCCCCGAGATGTCGGAGGCCATAGCGCGCGCGACCAAGGCGGTCGATCGCGACCTGATCTTCCTCGCCCAGGCCAACACCGAGCAGGGCAAGGCCGCCCGCAAGTATGGTCTCAGGGTCGCCGAGGAAGTCTTCGCCGACCGCACCTATACCGATGCCGGCCTGCTCACGCCGCGCAAGGAAGCCAATTCGATGATCAAGGACGCCGCCGTGGCGGTGGCCAATGTGCGGCGCATGGTCGACGAGCAGGCGATCTATTCGACTTCGGGCAAGCGCGTTCCTTGCCAGGTCGATTCGATCTGCGTCCATGGCGATGGCCCGACGGCGGTCGCGGTGTCCAAGGCGGTGCGCGAGGGCCTCGAAGCCGCGGGAATCCGTATCGTGACACTGCCGGAGATGCCCAGCCTGCGGCACTGACGGTCTCGCCTGTCTGGCGTCATTCGGTCGATTCTGCAGCGGCAAGACGGCTGCGGGACCATCCGTCGCGGCGGCTTGTCGGATGCCGCTTCGCCGCTATAGTCCGCCCGGTCGCGGGTGGATAGTAGTGGCGGGAGTGGCGTCTGGCGGTGTTCGGTAAGGCCCAATATATCAAGCGCGTAGACGACGCTCGGCATACGCAACATCCAGATGCCGGCGACGCCGCACCGGGTCTGGCAGGCGATCCGCAGCGCCAAGAGGTGATGGGACGACGATGAAGCAGCGCATCTTCGGTTGGGTGTCGGCCCTCATCGGCATCTTCCTGGCCATTGTCGTGGTCGAGGTGACGGCGATCGCCTGGCTGTACATCGAGGATGGCCGCCATACACCGGCGGCCGAACTCTACGAACGGACGCAGAACACCTATGTGCGCGACGCGACCAAGGGCTCGTCGTGCCGCTACGTCGACACGCTCTACCCGCATCCCTACGTTGCCTTCGTCCATCATGCCAACCCGCCCTGCGGCATCCCGTGGGTCAACAATGTCGGCCTGTTCGGCGACGATTTTCCCGTCGTGAAGCAGACCGACCGCTACGTCATCCTGCTGACCGGCGGGTCGGTGGCTTCGCAGCTCGGACAGAACGCGGCGCCTCCCGCACCGCGCTACTTCGAGGAGGAGCTGAACAACAGGTATGTCAGCCCCAACGGCAAGCCTTTCCTGGTGCTGAACGGCGGCGATGGCGCGTGGAAGCAGCCGCAGGCCTTCATCCTGTTCGCGCTCTATGCGACATCGGTCGATGCCGTGGTCACGCTGGACGGCTTCAACGAGCACTACTTCTTCTGGCCCGGGGCGAAGGAACGGTTCGAGAGGCCGCTCAGCAACTTCATCGACGTCAATCCGTTTGTCGCCGACGAGAACTTCGGCGACGCCGCGATCGGCTGGGTGATGGGGCGGCTTGCCGGTACGCTCGCCCTCAACCCGGTGCTCGGGCAGTCGCATGCGGCCTACCTGGTGATCCGCGGCATCGAGGCGGCCGCCAAGGGCAAGGACAGCTTCAAGTCGAACAAGAAGACGACCCTGAACAGCATCTTCGCCATGCCCGAGGATATCCGCCGCGACCACGAGCTTGCCTTCGCCGTCCAGCTCGGCCTTTACCAGAAGTACGTCCGGGGAATCGAAGCCCTGGCGCGCGACTACGACATCAAGACCGCCTACTTCCTGCAGCCGGCCCCGGCCTGGGGCAAAGTGCTGACGGACGAAGAGAAGCGCGTCGTGGGCGATCTTTCCTACCGCGACCTCTACCGCAAGATCGTGACCGGCATGATGACCCTGCGTGATCGTAACCTGCCGATCTTCGACCTGGGCGACGTCTTCGCCGAGGAGAAGGGCGCGATCTACGCCGATCACATCCATTTCGACCGCGACTCGAAGAGTGAAAGCCCTGGCAACCGGCTGATCGCCGCCCGCATGGGGCAATTACTGGCGGAAACCTGGGGGCTGCAACCCAAGCCCTGACCTGCCAACATTGCTCGAACCGGCTCTTTTGTGGCTCGGAGTCATGGATCCGTCCGGCGGCCAGGACGCCAGCGGCCAACGGAAACATTTGATACCAAACGGCCGGCGTTGAGACACCAAAGTTACGCGCACGTGGCGTATATGTTCGCCCGCGGCGCACGGGAGGGGTCCCGGTCGCTGCGGCAAGTTGGGGTTTGGTTCAAGTCTCGGTTTTGCAATTCGCCCCGATGCAGTTGCGTCCGGGCAGTGTGGGATGATGCTCCGCCGTTGCAGGCGTGGGCGAGGGTGCTGGCCGAAGAGAGCGAAGGGGTTCGCTCTCGGCCGGCGGGGTTCGAAAACTTGGGGATGTCATCATGAAGTTCATCAATGCGCTGCGCGCGGACGATCTCGGCTCTTCGTCGACCAAACTCGCGCTCATGATCGGCCTGTCGGCCTCGATGGTGCTTGTCCTGACCCGCATCACGGTGGCCATGGCCGCCCAATAGAGGCCGGCCTTTCCGCCCGGCCTTTCGATTGATCGAAGGGCCGGCCTGGGCCATCCTGTCGTCTTGCTGGACGCTTCGTCCTGCACAGTCGTCCTTGGGGAACTGACCCGTGTCGCGTGCCGACCGCGCCGAAGGCGCCTCCGCTTTCCGTCCACCGTCCGTCGATCGCATGGCCAGCTGGCCTGCCTTGGCGCCGCTGATCGCGCGCGCCGGGCGTCCGCTCGTCATCGAGGCGCTGCGCGCCTGGGCCGACGTTAGCCGGGGAAAGCCTGACGTTGCTGACGAGGCGGCCTGCGCGCGCTGGTGCGAGGCGCGATTGGCCGCCTTGGTGCAGCCTTCGCAGCGCCGCGTCTTCAACCTGACCGGCACGGTCCTGCATACCAACCTCGGGCGGGCCGTTCTGGCGGAAGAGGCGATCCACGCCGCCGTCGAGGCCATGCGCTCGCCCACCACCCTGGAGTACGACCTTGGCGGCGGGGCCCGCGGCGATCGCGACGACCATATCGCGCCCTGGCTGTGCCGCCTCACCGGCGCCGAAGCGGCCACTGCCGTCAACAACAACGCCGCTGCCGTTCTGCTGGTGCTGAACGCGCTGGCAGACGGCCGCGAGGTCATCGTCTCGCGCGGCGAGCTGATCGAGATCGGTGGCGCCTTCCGCATTCCCGACATCATGGCACGCGCCGGCTGCCGCCTCGTCGAGGTCGGCACCACCAACCGCACGCATCTGAAGGACTACGCCGCGGCCATCGGCCCCGACACTGCCGCGATCATGAAGGTCCATCCGTCGAACTACGCCATTCAGGGCTTCACCAAGTCGGTGCCGGCGGCCGAGCTGGTGTCGCTGGCGCGTGAGAAGGGCCTGGCCCTGATCGAGGATCTCGGCAGCGGCACGCTGGCCGATCTCGAGACCTGGGGGTTGCCGCACGAACCCA
>JAUXWB010000190.1 GCA_030684475.1 Reyranella sp.
CGTCAACGGCGCGGGCAAGTCCACGCTGCTGAAACTGGTGGCGGGCGAGGCGGAGCCGGACCAGGGCACCGTGGTGCTGGGCGCCAGCGTCCGGATGGGCTACTTCGCACAGCACTCCATGGACCTGCTGGACGGCGACGATACGGTCTTCGAGTCGCTGGACGAGTCGTTCCCGCAGGCGGGCACGGGCGCGCTGAAGTCGCTGGCCGGCTGCTTCGGCTTCTCCGGCGACGATGTCGAAAAACCCTGCCGCGTGCTGTCGGGCGGGGAGAAGGCGCGTCTGGTCATGGCCAAGATGCTGTTCGATCCGCCGAACTTCCTGGTGCTCGACGAGCCCACCAACCATCTCGACATGGCCACCAAGGAGATGCTGGTCGCGGCGCTGGCGGACTTCGAGGGCACCATGCTGTTCGTCAGCCACGACCGCCACTTCCTGTCCGCCCTCTCGAACCGGGTCCTGGAACTGACGCCCGACGGCGTCCACCAGTACGGCGGCGGCTACACGGAATACGTCGCCCGCACCGGCCAGGAAGCGCCGGGCCTTCATCCCGGCGTGTAAGCGGTGCCGCCCTCCGGGCGGCGAGTCTCTTTTCCGTCGTCCCGACAAAGCGGAGCCGCCCTTCGGGCGGCGAGTCTCTTTCCCCGTCGTCCTGAGCGGAGCGCAGCGAAGTCGAAGGACCTCTTTTCTCGATCGACCGTCACGAAAAAAGGTCCTTCGACTACGCGCCTTCGGCGCTCCGCTCAGGACGACGGAGGTTGACTCCATTCGTCGTCTCGGGCGGGGTAATCGCCACCCTGCCCCCGTCGTCCTGAGCGGAGCGCAGCGAAGTCGAAGGACCTTTTTTATGCGGCAGCCCGTCGTCTATGTCCTTGCTAGCGCCACGGGGCGGGCCCTGTACATCGGCGTCACGACGGATTTGTCGCGACGTCTGGAAGAGCATCGGCTCGGACGAGTGATCCATACGGCGAAGTACAAGATTGATCGCCTGATCTACGTCGAGCATTTCGAGACCGCACCCGACGCGATTGCCCGAGAAAAGCAATTGAAGGGTTGGACGCGAACAAAGAAGGTCGCCCTGATCAATCGATCGAACCCGGATTGGCGAGATCTCGCCGGTGAGATCGATGGCTAAAAAAGGTCCTTCGACTACGCTTCGCTCCGCTCAGGACGACGGAGTTGTTGTTGTTGTCAGGTCCAGTCTTCGATCTTGAGTCCATCGACGCGTTGGAACTCCGAGATATTGTTGGTGACGAGTATCGAGCCACGCGCTCGCGCCTGTCCGGCGATCAGCACGTCATAGGGGCCGATCGGCGTGCCCTGTCGCATGAGCGTGGCTCTGATCTCACCCGCCGCGCGAGCATCTTCCCGATCGAGTTCGAGAACGACGAGGTCGGCAAAGAGCAGGCGCAGCGTCTCGAGATTGAACTCGATTTTCTGGCTACGGTAGGCTCCAAAATAAAGCTCGTGCGCGACAACGGAGGAGGTGGCCAGCGTTCCCGGTTCCGCTGCCTCCATTCGGCGCAGCATGGCGTCGGACCTGCGCGTCACCAGGGCGATGAGGGCATTCGTGTCGAGCAGCCAGGCCATCAGTCGAAAGCTTCATCGAGCTTGGGCCGGCTTTGGTTGTCGGGCTGCTGCCGGCCTTCGGCCATGAAATCCGCACTGAACCCCCGGTCGACGGCCGCGCGCAAAGAGGACCACCGTACCGAAACGTCCTGGCGCGGCCGCAGGATCACGGCATCGCCCTCCCGCGAAATTTCGACCTCTTCCACGTCGAAGCGGAAGTCCTTCGGGAGACGGACGGCCTGTGAATTGCCGGAGCGAAACACTTTGGCGAACTGGGACATGGCGACCTCGCGTATATACCTTTAAGTATATACGTATTCGAGCCGCCTTTTACAAGCAATGAGCGCGCGGGACGCGCGCTCATCGCCTCGGTCAAAACAACGAATCCGTGTTGGCGGTCCTGCGGGACTTCCCTCAGGATGATCCCCTCGTTCTCCGCGAAGGGAGCTCCCATGACCGTCACCATCACGCCGCTCACGCCCGTCTTCGCCGGCGAAGTGGGCGCGATCGACCTGCGCCAGGTCCGTGATCGCGCCTCGCTGGAGGCGATCCGCGCCGGCATGGACAAGTACGCCGTGCTGGTGTTCCGCGACCAGGATTTCACCAACGAGGAGCAGCTCGACTTCGCCCAGCGTTTCGACGGCACGCTGCATGCCCGCACGTCCTCCTCGGCCATCGGCAGCAACCGGTTCGGCAACGAGGCGATCGCCGACGTCTCCAACGTCGACAAGGAGGGGAAAATTCGCGACGCGAACAACCGCATGCGCGCCTCCTCGGTCGCCAACCGGCTGTGGCACACCGATGCCTCGTTCGTCGATCCGCCGGGCCGCTACTCCATGCTGTCGGCGCGGGTGGTGCCGCCGGTGCCGGCCGATACCGAGTTCGCCGACATGCGCGCCGCCTACGATGCGCTCGACGCGGAAACCCGCGCCACGATCGAGGGGCTGCGGGTCTATCACTCCATCGTCTATTCGCGCCACGT
>JAUXWB010000002.1 GCA_030684475.1 Reyranella sp.
TTCGGCCATTCCAACCTGGTGGCGCTCACCATCGCCGCCAGCCTGGCCCAGATCGGCGAGTTCTCCTTCATCCTGGCGGTGCTGGGCGTCCAGCTCGAGATCCTGCCGGCGCGCGGCCGCGACCTGATCGTGGCCGGCGCCCTGCTCTCGATCCTGGTCAATCCCCTGATCTTCCTTCTGCTCGACCGCATGACGCGCCGCGCCGCCACCGCCGAGGCCAAGGCGAGCGTCCCCGCCCCGCCCGCGCCCGGCGAGACGCCGGCGGCGCCGACGGGCCACGCCGTCCTGGTGGGCCACGGCCGCGTCGGCAGCCGCATTGCCGAGGCGCTGATCGCCGCCCATGTGCCGCTGCTGGTGATCGAGGACGACGAGGCCGATGTCGAGGCGCTGAAGGCGCGCGGCATCGCCGCCATCACCGGCGTGGCCGGCGAGGAAACGACTTTGGAGCAGCTCAACCTGCCGGCCGCCAAATGGCTGATCTCCGCCATCCCCGACCCGTATGAGGCCGGCCACCTGATCGAACGGGCGCGCGCGGCAAATCCCGCGATCCGCGTCATGGCGCGGGCGCACAGCGACGCCGAGGTGGCCTATCTGCGCGGCCTCGGCGCCGAGCTGGTGGTGATGGGCGAGGACGAGATCGCGCAGCGCATCATCAAGGACGTGCTGCCGCTGGGGTGAGAGGGAGGCTCTGATGAGTCGCAGACATGCTGCAGCTCTAAGAGTTCCACAAGCGCGGCGAGCCGCAGACCACCACCTGGCGGCCCTTGGGCGTGATCGAGGGGCGGTCGTCGCGCAGTTCCAGCAGGTCCGATCGCAGGAGCTGATCGACGGCGGCGCCGCAGAGGCGGCTGGAGTCGGGCGACGGGGCGACCAGCGCCCGCAGGGCGTCCCATTGAAAGCGGTCCAGAGTGTCGGCGATGTCGATTGGCTGCATGGCTCCATTGAACACCTGCGGTCTTGTCGGCGCCATGAAGACGCTGTGACAACATCATGATTTCATTAGCTTATTTGCATGACCTTCTTCACGCCGGGTGCGACTTGTCGGTGCTGGCGGCCTGGCTCGTCGATGGGCTAAAGAAGACATCAGATGTCCCAGCCCCGTAGCAAGACGGCGAAAGCCAGAACCCTTCCAGCCCGCGCGACACGGCCAAGAACCCCACGCAGCCAGCTGGTGCTCTCCACACGCAGCGGAGAAAAGGGCGACGAGATCGTGGTGTGGCTCAAGGGCAAGGGCGCGCGCCCCCGGCAGATCGGCGCAATCAACCGGCGGTTGGCGGCAGATGCCCAACGCCACGGCCAGGATCTGGTCGGCGCACTGGTCGACGAAGCCCTGCTGGTAGCGGATCGCCAAACGCCGTCGCGTTCGCCGCGCCAATAGGGGCCGCCCCGATACGCCCATGGCGACCGAGATCGAGGCTCCTATGCTGAATCTAACCTGGGAGTTTCCGATGCGTCTCACCCGCAGGATTGCCGCCGCGCTCGGTGGACTGGTCGCGCTGCCGGCGCTGGTCCTGGCCGCCACCATCGGCGGCACCTACTACGCGCCGCAATACGACTACCGCGAGTTCTGGGCCGCCACCGACAACAAGCCGTTCCAGGTTGTGCTGAAGGGCAATCCCTTCCCCGGCACCGATCCGGCCACGGTGGCGCGCGACCTGCTGCCGGCGATGCAGGCGGCCAAGCCGCGACCGGCGCTCACCTTCACCTACGAGCGGCCCTCGCCGCCGCCCAGTCCGGACTATCGCCTCGTGCTGGTGTTCGATCCGGCGCTCAACCTCAACGCCGATCCGGTCTGCGCCGGCACCGACATGCGCTTCCGCCCCAACAAGCCGGGCAGGTTCTACGTCTATGCGATCTATTGCCGGAACGACCGCATGCTGTCCTACACGACGGCCTGGACCGACGCGACCGGTCCCGCCGATCCGCGCATCGAACGGCTGTTCGGCGAGCTGTTCCCGGTGATCTTCAACGACCAGCAGACGCGCTGGGCCGAGCTCGACGTTCATTACTTCTAGGGTATCTTGCTGGAAGCGCGGTTGAGGCGCGGCAACTACTCCAGTAGGGAAGAGGGGCATGTTCCCGACCAGCCTCGACTCCTTCCTCGACATCATCCGCCAGCACGGCGACGCGGCCTACACCCTGATGTTCGCCTACGCCTCGGCGCACACGCTGCTGCTGGCGATCTTCGCGGGCTACGCGGCGCAGGCCGGCGCGCTAAGCTTCGCGCCGCTGGTGGCGGTGTGCTGGGCCGGCAGCTTCGCCGGCGACGTGGTGCGCTTCTGGATCGGGCGGCGCTTCGGTACGCGCTGGCTCGGCGGCATGCCGCGCCTGCAGCGCGCGGTCGAGGCGGCGGCGCGGCTGGCCGACCGGCACCACGTCTGGATGATCCTGATCCACCGCTATCCCTACGGCATCCGCGGCGTCGCAGGCATCGCCTACGGGATGTCGTCGCTGTCGTGGCCGCTGTTCCTGGTGCTGAACTTCGTGGCGGCGGGCCTGTGGTCGCTCGCCACGGTGTCGGCGGGCTATGCCTTCGGCTTCGTCGCCGAGAAGACGCTGAACGACGCGGCGTCGGGCCTGAGCCTCGTCATGCTGGTGGTGTTCCTCGGCCTCGGCTGGGTGCTGAGCCGCAGGCTCGAGCGGGCGCTGGAGCGCAGCTGACGCGGCCGATGTTGTCCCGCCGCGCTCTGCTCGCCTCAGCCTCGTCGCTTTCCTTCTCGCTCTCCTCGTCCGCCGGTGCGGTCGCGCCGCGGTGGATCGACGCCCACTCCCACGTCTCCGTGCGCGGCCTCAAGCTCGCGACCGAGGCGCGCTACGCGCCCAACTACGACGCCCCGTGGCAAACGCTGCTGGCGCTCGCGACGGCGAACGGCGTCGGCCGCGCGGTGATCCTGCAGCCGTCGTTCCTGGGCTTCGACAACAGCTACCTGTTCGAGGCGCTGAAGGCCGAGCCGGAACGCCTGCGCGGCGTGCCGTGGATCTCGCCCTCGGTCGAGACCGGCCCGGCCGAGTGGGAGGAAATGGCGCGACTCGGCGTGCGCGGGCTGCGCTTCCCGATCTACGGCCTGCCGACGCCGCAGTGGTCGGCCTATCGCGACATGATGGCCGAGGCGCTGAAACGCGACTGGCCGATCCATCTCTATGTCGAGTGCCGGCGGCTGCCCGAGATCCTGCCGAGGCTGCTGGACGGCGGGCACAAGGTGGTGATCCCGCACTACGGCACCTTCGACCGCGCGCTGGGGCCGCTGCGCGATCCGGGATTCAAGGTGCTGCTCGAGGCGGCCGAGACGGGCCGCGTCTGGGTGGTGATGAGCGGCGCCTACCGCGTCGGGCCCGAGCGCGCGGCCGCGGCGACGCCGATGCTGCTGAAAGCCTTCGGGCCGGAGCGGCTGATGTGGGCCAGCGACTGGCCGCACACCGACACCGGCCTCGACCGCGCGACGACCTATGCCAAGACGCTGAAGTGGTTCGAGACGTGGGTGCCCTACGACGCGGTACGGCGGACGATGCTGGTCGACACGCCGGTGCGGCTGTACGGATTCTGAGTCAGGGAAGCGGCGTGATGCCGGCTTCCGAGAGCCGCCCGACGACGCGGAAGCTGCCGTCGCCGTTCGGCTTGACGATGGCGCCCTGGCCTTCGGCAAGCTCGACGGACGATGCCTCCTTCATGGTGGGCGAATGGCCGACCAGCACGAGGTTGCCGCCGGCCGGCGGGCGCTCGGCCAGGCGGGCCTTGAACTTGGCGTTGGCAGCCGCCACCTGCTCGGGCGTTTGCGTCACATGATAGAGCAGATCGGGATTGATCCGCGGCGCGCGGCCGAAGGCGAGTTCGGCGGTCTGGCGGGTGCGGCAGAAGGGGCTCGCCTCGAGCACGGCCACGGCAATGCCCTGTTCGATCAGGCGGGCGCCGACCATCGCGGCCTGCCGCCGGCCATCGTCGTTCAGGTTGCGCTGCCAGGAACAATCGCCCAGATCGCCCACCGCCTGCTCGGGCGTCGCGGCCGTCTCGGCATGTCGGAGATAGATGACGTAGCCGCCCTGGCGAAGATCGCCGAGCAACGCCGCGTAGGCTGCCGGCGTGGCTTGAGCCGGGGCGCCGGGCGCGGAGGAGGGCGAGGCATCGGAAGGTTGCTGGGCGTTCGCCGTCCCGGCGAGGGCCAGGAGTGCGAGCGCGAGGCAAGTTCGTCTCATGAATCCCTCCTTGCCGATGGCCTGAACGCTACAAAACAACCACCGAAGGATCAAGGCGACGGCTGTTCGCGTCGCATCCACGCGCCGGCGGGCTGACTGTACGCCTCCCGACACAGCGCCTATTGTCGGCAGGTGTTCGGGGGAGTTCGACCATCATGATGACGCGGCGGCAGGCTGTTTTCGCATTGGGCGGCGCTGTCCTGGCGGGTGGAACGGCGCCGGCGTCGGCCCAGGGCGTGCGTGTGGTCGACTCGGCACCCAAGGCGCATGCGATCATCGACGGCCGCAGCAGCGCCTTCTACGTGCGCTTCGACCGGCCGGTCGATCACGGCGATTCGCGGCTCGCCGTCCTGCGCGACGGCAAGGTGATCGAGATCCTCCATCCCCGCCTCGAATCGGCGCCGGAAGTGCTGTTCGCCCGCGCACCGACCCTGCCGCCGGGCAACTACGCGCTGCACTGGCGGGTGGGCGGCGCGCCCCGGCTCGAGGGCGAGATCCCCTTCACGGTGGCGGGCGGTTGAGCGCCGGCGAACGAACGGGCCGCGTCATCGCCGCCGGCACCATCGGCAACGTGCTCGAATGGTACGACTTTGCCATCTATGGCTACTTCGCCGCCACCATCGGGCGCACCTTCTTTCCCGCCGAGGATCCGGTGGCGCAGGTGCTGGCCGCCTTCGGCATCTTTGCCGTCGGCTACCTGATGCGACCGCTGGGCGGCATCGTGGTCGGCCACATCGCCGACCGCTTCGGCCGCCGCGCCGCGCTCACCTTCTCGGTGACGGCGATGGCGGTGCCGACGTTCCTGGTCGGCGCCCTGCCGGGCTACGAAGTGCTGGGCGTGGCCGCACCCATCCTGCTCACCATGCTGCGTGTCATCCAGGGCCTGTCGGTCGGCGGCGAGGCCACCACAGCCTTCGTGTTCCTGGTCGAGCGCGCCGGGCCCGGCCGCCGCGGCGCGATCGGCGCGCTCGCCACCTGCGGCGCCACCCTGGGCATCCTGTCGGGTTCGGCGGTGGGCGCGCTGCTGGCGGCGGCGATGCCTGTAGCGGCGCTCGACGCCTGGGGCTGGCGCCTGCCGTTCCTGCTGGGATTGCTGGTCGGCATGGCGGGCTACTTCCTGCGCCGCCACATCGAGGATGCGCCGCGCGATACCGCTGC
Source organism: Reyranella sp. (assembly GCA_030684475.1). GTDB lineage: Bacteria > Pseudomonadota > Alphaproteobacteria > Reyranellales > Reyranellaceae > Reyranella. The sequence continues at coordinate 5,350 of JAUXWB010000002.1, forward strand.
CAAGCACACCGCACCGCCCCTCGTCGAGACGCTGCGCTATCACGGCCGGCTGGTGGCACGGCTGGCGGGTCTCGCGGCCTTCAATGCCATCGGCTTCTACCTCGTCTTCCTCTACGTCGTGAGCTGGCTGCAGAGCGTCGACGGACTGGCACCGGCGCGGGCGCTCGGCTTCAACACCGCCAGCATGCTGCTGCTGCTGCCGGTGATGTTCGGCATGGGTTGGCTCTCCGACCGCATCGGCCGCAAGAAGCTGCTGCTGGCGGCGGCGGCGCTGGGCTTCGCGGGCGCGCTGCCACTGTTCTGGCTGATGCACCACCCCCAACCCGCGATGATCCTGCTGGGCGAGGCGGGCTTCGTGCTGATCCTCGGCACCGTGCTCGGCATCATGCCGGCGATCATGGTCGAGGCGACGCCCAGGAGCGTGCGCTGCACCGCGATCTCGCTGGGCTACAACATCGCCTTCGGCGTCATGGGCGGGCTGACGCCGCTCGCGGCGGCCTGGCTGATCGACCGCACGGCGATGGACCTCAGCCCGGCCTTCATGATGATGGCGGCGGCGGCAATCTCCTTCGCCAGCATCCTGACGTTCAAAGACAGCGCCCCCGCCAGTCCCCTCGCCTAGCCTTGCCGACGCCGTGCCGCTGGGCGCATGGTGGCAGCCATCGACCAAACGATGGAAATCATGCCTCTGCTCCGCCCGCCGCTCCGCCTCCTTATCGTCTTCCTACTCTCGTTCTTCGCGCTTGCAGGGCCCACTTCGGCGCAGACGACGCCGGCCACGGCGGCGGGGTCAGGCGCCGAGGCCGAGCAGTCGTCTCGCTTCTTCGCCACGCGGCTCACCCAGATGCGCGAGCATGCGCAGCATCTCGCGCAGGCGGTGCCGGCGATGCCGGAGAACCTCGAGCGGGCGGCCGCGACCTTCCGTGCCGCCGCGGGCGAGGCCGGCACCGGCCGGATCGCGCTGGGCGCGCTCGCCTGCCTGGTCGCGGGCGGCGTGCTCGAGTGGCTCTTTCGGCGCGCCACCGCCGGCATGCGGGCGCGGCGACGGTCGCTGCACATCCGACGGATCGCCGAGCGCCTGACGCGCATCGGCATCGACGCGGTCTTCGAGACGCTGGCGCTCGGCGTCTTTGCCATTGGCGCCATGGTCGTGCTGCTGGGCCAGGAATGGCCGGGACCGATCCACGAAGCCGGCGTGTCGTTCCTCGTGGCGTTGCTCGGGCTGCGGCTCGCGCTGCTGGTGCTGGGCCTGCTGCTGCGGCCGGCCGACGGTCCCGACCGCGACCTCGCGGCCTTCGACCTCGACACGACGACGGCGCGCTTCTGGTATCGCCACCTCGGGAGCTTCGTCGGCTGGTTCGCCTTCGGCTGGGCGGTGATCGCGGCGCTTCGCGTGCACGGCATGCCGCGCGCGGGGCTGGGGCTGCTGGCCTATATCCTCGGCATCGGCCTGGTGGTGATCGCCATCGCGATCATCTGGCGCCAGCCGGCCACCGCACCGGCGGCGGGGGAGATGCCAGCCGACAGCACGCCGGGACGCAATGCCGGCCGGTGGCTGGCCTCGGTCGCGGCGGTCGCATTCTGGTTGCTCTGGGCCACCACCGCGATGACGCTCTTCTGGTTCCTGACGGTCGCGATCGGCCTGCCGATCGCCATCCGGGTGGCACGGCGCGCGGCCCGCCACGTGATGCGCCCGATCGAGGGCGATGACGGCAGTCCGGTCGTCACCTCGGTGGCGGCGATCTTCGTCGAACAGGGATTGCGTGCGGCGCTGATCGTGGGCGGCATCTGGGTCCTGCTGTGGGGTTGGGGGCTCGATGTGGGGTCGCTCGCCGAGCGCGAGACCGCCTTCACCCGCCTGCTGCGCGGCTCGATGCATGCGCTGATCATCCTGCTGGTCGCCGATCTGGCGTGGAGCCTGATCAAGGCGCTGGCCGACAATGCGCTGATCAACGCGCAGGTGCTGGCCGGAACCGACGCCGAGGAGACGCGGCGGCGCGCGCGCGTGCGCACCCTGCTGCCGATCGGACGCAACATCGCCTTCATCGTGCTGGTGGTGATGGCCGGCCTGATGGCGCTGGCCGCCCTCGGCGTCGAGATCGCCCCGCTGATCGCCAGCGCCGGCGTGGTCGGCGTCGCCGTCGGCTTCGGCGCCCAGACGGTGGTGCGCGACATGATCAGCGGCATGTTCTACATGCTCGACGACGCCTTCCGGGTCGGCGAATACATTCAGAGCGGCAGCTACAAGGGCACGGTCGAGTCGTTCAGCCTGCGCTCGGTCAAGCTCCGGCATCAGCGCGGACCGCTGTTCACCATCCCGTTCGGCGTGCTGGGCGCGGTGCAGAACATGAGCCGCGACTGGGTGATCGTGAAGGACCAGATCGGCATCACCTACGATTCCGACGTCGACAAGGCCAAGAAGATCATCAAGCAGATCGGCCTCGAGCTCGCCAAGGATCCCGACCTCGGCCCCAGCATCCTGCAGCCGCTGAAGCTGCAGGGCATCGAGCAGTTCGGCGAGTACTCGATCAACATCCGCATGAAGATGATGACCAAGCCGGGCGAGCAGTTCGTCATCCGGCGCAAGGCCAACGCCATGATCAAGAAGGCGTTCGACGAGAACGGCATCCACTTCGCCTTCCCGACGGTGCAGCTCGCCGGCGGCTCCGACAACAGCGGCTCGGCCGCGGCCACGATCGCGGCGCAGCGGGTGCTGAAGCCCAAGACCGAAGCCGCGCAGTAGACTCTAGATCGATCCGCCTTCGACGGCGCGGCCTTCGGCGCGCCAGCGCAGCATGCCGCCGGGCAGGTTGGCGACGTCGGCGAAACCCGCCTTCTGAAGAATGGCGGTGGCATGCGCCGACCGGCTGCCGGCGCGGCAGACCGCGACGACGGGCCTGTCCTTCGGCAGTTCGGGTGCGCGTGCGGCAAGCTCGCCCAGCGGGATCAGAGTCGCCCCTCTGATGTGTCCGAGGGGACCCGCGAACTCGGACGGCTCGCGCACGTCGAGCACGCGGACCTTGCCGAGGTTCTCTTCGAGCCAGGGCGGCTCGACCTCCCAGACGCCGCCGAAGGTGAAGCGCAGCGGCGCCCAGGTCGGCTCCCCGGGGGTCTTCGCCTCGTTGCCGGGCTGGCCGCAGCGCAGATTGGCCGGCACGGCCTCGTCGATCTTCTTGGGGTGCGGCAGGTCGAGGTTCTTCATGTAGCCGACATAGTCGCCCTCACCGATCTCTCCACCCAGCCGCGGATTATACTTCTTCTCCTCGGCGACGCTGCTGGCGGTGAGCCCACGGTAGTCGTGCGCCGGATAGAGCAGACAACTCTCGGGCAGCGAGAAAATGCGCGAGCGCACCGAGCGGTAGAGCGCGCGCGGATCGCCCTGTTGGAAGTCGGTGCGGCCCGAGCCGCGGATCAGCAGGCAGTCCCCGGTGAAGGCCATGCTTTCGTCGTCGAGCACGTAGGTGAGGCAGCCGTTGGTGTGGCCGGGCGTCGCGCGCACCTCGAGCGCGCGCTTGCCGAACTCGACCCGGTCGCCATCCTCGAGTAGGCGGTCGGCGCCCGACGCGCCCGAGGCGGCGGCGAGCGCAATGCGGCTGCCCAGCCGCTGCTTCAGCAGCCAGGCACCGGTGACATGGTCGGCGTGGACGTGGGTGTCGAGTGTCCATGTGAGCGTGAGGCCAAGCTCGGCAACCAGCGCCGCGTCGCGCCGCACCTGCTCGAAGACCGAATCGATCAGCACCGCCTCGCCCGAGACGCTGCACCCCAGCAGATAGGTGTAGGTCGACGAGGTCGGATCGAAGAGCTGGCGGAAGACGAGCATGGACGGCTCTCCTGTCAGGCCGGCGCGCTCGCCTTGTCGAGGGCGGCGACCGACTCCGGATCGAGCTTGATGCCGGGCGAGGCGATCAGGTCCTTGAGCTGCGCCAGGCTGGTGGCGCTCACGATCGGCGCGGTGATCGACTTGCGCTGCATCAGCCAGGCCAGCGCCACCTGGGTCGGGTTGGAGTTGTGCTTCCTTGCCGCCTCGTCGAGCGCCTTCAACACCGCCATGCCCTTGGGATTGATGTATTTCCTGACGCCGCCGCCGCGCTTGGCGTCGCCGACATCGGCTTCGGAGCGGTACTTGCCGCTCAGGAACCCGCTGGCCAGCGAATAATACGGGATGACGCCGATCCCCTCCTTCAGGCACTCGTTCTCGAGCTCGCCTTCGAACAGGCCACGCTCCATCAGATTGTAGTGCGGCTGCAGGCTCTCGTAGCGCGGCAGCCCCTTGGCCTTGGAGATGGCGGCGGCCTCGGCCAGGCGCTTGGCGTCGAAGTTGGAGGCACCGATGGAGCCGAGCTTGCCTGCCTTCACCAGTTCGCCATAGGTCTGTAGCGTCTCCTCCTGCGGCGTCGCCGCATCGTCCTTGTGCGACTGGAAGAGATCGATGCGGTCGGTATTGAGGCGCTTCAGAGAGGCGTCGACCGATTTCACGATGTGGGCGCGCGACAGGCCCTGACCTTCGGACGGCATCTCCATGCCGCACTTGGTGGCGATCTGGACCTTCCTGCGCTTGGCCGGATCCTTCTTCAGCCAGTTGCCGATGATCGTCTCGGACTCGCCCCCCTTGTGGCCCGGCACCCAGCGCGAATAGACGTCGGCGGTGTCGACGAAGGAGAAGCCGGCATCGACGAAGGCGTCGAGCAGCTTGTGCGAAGTCGCCTCGTCGGCGGTCCAGCCGAAGACGTTGCCGCCGAAGGCGATGGGGGCGAATTCGATGCCGGACTTGCCGAGTTTGCGCTTTTCCATTTCATCTCTCCTCGATCGTGATACGTCGTTCGTTATTCGGCGGCCTTGACGGACGGCGCAAGCGGCGGCGGCGCGGACGGTGCCGCCGGGGCTGCCTGCACCGGAACCTGGTAGAGCGGCTGCGCGAACTTGATGCCGAGCGCCGGAAATGCGTCGTACATGCGGCGGACCGCCATGCGCTGGATCGTCGTCGGATTCTTAGGTCGCGACATGAACTTGAAGCGCACGATCACCTGATTGTCCTTGATGTCGACGACGCCTTGCATCTTGAGCGGCTGCAGCAGGATCGGCTTGAAGGCGGGCTCCTCCATCATGTCGAGGCCAATCTTCTTGACGGTCTTGCGCAGCAATTCGACGTCGGTGCCCTGGGCGAATGCGAGATTGAACTTCACCACCGTCCAGTCACGGCTGAAATTGGTGATGTGGCCCACCTGACCGAACGGCACGATGTTAAGTTGGCCGTTCTGGTGACGCAACCGTAGCGAACGGACGCTGAAGCCCTCGACAGTGCCCTTGACCTTGCTGCAGTCGACATACTCGCCGATGCGGAACGAGTCTTCAGCCAGAAAGAAGACACCCGACACGATGTCGCGCACCAGTGACTGGCTGCCGAACGAGATGGCGAGCCCAAACACCGAGGCGCCGGCAATCAATGGTGTGACGTTGATGCCGAGTTCGGACAACACCAGCAAGCCGCCGACCACGGCGATGACTCCACCGGCCACGACACGCAGCAATGGCATCAAGGTGCGCAGCCGCGAAGCAGCAATTCGCACCTCGTTTTCGCTGTCGCCGGCGGCGTCGGCCGACGGCAACGGATTGGCGGCGATATAGGAATCCATGCGGTACTTCATGAACCGCCACAGGGCGTATATGGCAACGGCGCTGATGGCGGCGAGCTTGGCTCCCCGGTCGTGCGGCATCCACTCGGCCGGCGTCGCCGCCGCCAGCACCTGCACCATGAAGGCGCCGGCAATTAGGATCGCGGCATAGAGTCGGACCGCCAGCCGCAGGCAGTCGGCCACCACGTCGCCCGCCATCGGCAGCTCGGACACGATATGCCGCGTGATCCGGTGCATCAGGGTCTCGAACAGGAGAAGAGCGATCAACACCGACTCGATCAGATCCATGCCCCGCGCCGCACCGTCGTTGTTGGTCAAGGCTGCAAAGATTTCCGTCGCGGCCATCAGGCCGTAGAAGGCGAGGCCGGCCATCCACCAGTTGCGCGCGGCGTCCAGCTTCAGCTTGCGGGCGAGACCGCCTTCCGGAACCATTGCCGACAACCAGGCCGCCATGTCGCGGCGCCAGTACCAGATGACCGCGACCAGGCCCGCCGAGATCGCGGGCACATAGAGGATGGCAGCCACCGTCATCGTTTCGCGACCGGCGCCGGTGATCTGCAGGGCGCGCTGGGCGTTGTCGGCGATCAGGGGCAACAGAACCATCAGGTTGAGCCCGATCAGCAGCCGCCGTGCCGTGACATCGTCGACCGGCGCGATGCGGCCGGCCGGTGCGTCCGGCCGCAGCCAGGCGCGAAACACCAGGTTGAACGCCCGCCAGTAGATCAAGGCCAGCAGGACCAGATGTCCCAGCTGGTCGGCGATACTGTTGTCGTCGCCAACCGGGGCGACGACCAGCCGGGCCACAATCCAAAGCACGGCCAGCGCCACCAGATCGAGCACGACGGCGCGCCAGAATCCGTGCAGCGCCGAATCACCGCCCAGCGGGCCGAAGCCGCTCAGCCGTACGCCGCGAAGCAACAACCGCATGACATATTCCGCCGCCAGACCGGCGACGACGATTCCGGCCAGCAGCAGGGCCGCCCGCCCGCCCACCATCTGCGGCAGGCGCGCCAGATGCTCCACCATCGTCGGCAGATGGGAGATCGCGAGTTCCAGCCGTCCCGAGAGCAAATGCAAAAAAGAGTCGGTCGCGCCGCCGCTGGAGGTCACCTGCGCTGCCGCCGGGCATGCCCAGGCGGCAGCCACACCGCCCGCCACCATGCTCCATCTTGACCGCATCGCCGATTCTCCCCCAAAGATGGCAGCACCAAACCTAGGGCAAATATCTCAACCTCGCCAGACAACCCACCATTAAGACGACCGGGAGAAATCTGCCGATGCTCGGCCTCATGCAGGACCGCCCGCTGCTGATCCAGCAACTCATCGATCACGCCGCCCTCAACCATGGCGACACCGAGATCGTCTCGCGGACACTCGAAGGCGGCATCCACCGCTATACCTACCGCGACGCGCGGGTGCGGGCGAAGAAGGTGGCGGAGGCGCTGACGGCACTGGGCATTAAGCCGGGCGACCGCATCGGCACGCTGGCCTGGAACGGCTACCGCCATTTCGAACTCTACTACGGCATCTCCGGCATGGGCGCGGTCTGCCACACCATCAACCCGCGCCTGTTCCCCGAGCAGATTGTCTACATCGTCAATCACGCCGACGACCAGATCCTGTTCGTCGATCTCAACCTGCTGCCGGCGGTCGAGAAGCTGCTGCCCGAACTCAAGGGCGTCCGCCATGTCGTGGCCATGACCGACCGCGCGCACCTGCCCAAGGACTGCAAGACCCCCAATCTGCTGGTCTACGAGGAGCTGATCGCGGACAAGCCCGGCACCTACGAATGGCCGGAGTTCGACGAGCGCACGGCCTCGTCGCTTTGCTACACCTCGGGCACCACGGGCAACCCCAAGGGCGTGCTCTACTCGCACCGCTCGACCATCCTGCATGCCTATGGCAGCGCGCTTCCCGACACGCTCGGCATTTCGGCACGGGCGGTCGTCTTGCCGGTGGTGCCGATGTTCCACGTCAATGCGTGGGGGCTGCCCTACTCCGGTGCGCTGGCCGGCGCCAAGCTCGTCTTTCCCGGCGTGGCGCTCGACGGTGCGAGCCTCTACGAGCTGTTCGAGAAGGAGCGCGTGACCTTCACCGCCGGCGTCCCCACCGTGTGGCTCGCGCTGCTGAACCACATGCAGGCGAACAAGCTCAAGCTTTCGACCCTGAAGTACGCCGTGATCGGCGGCTCGGCGGCGCCTCCCGCCATGATCGAGACGTTCGACAGGGAATTCGGCGTAGAAGTGCTGCATGCCTGGGGCATGAGCGAGATGAGCCCGCTCGGCACCGTGAACCATCCCAAGGAGAAGCACCTCGAGCTCCCGGCCGCCGATCTGCTCAGGCTCCGCCTGAAGCAGGGCCGGCCGCCGTTCGGCGTCGACATGATGATCGTCGACGACGCCGGCAAGGAGCTGCCGCGCGACGGCAAGGCCTTCGGCGACCTGCTGGTGCGCGGTCCCTGGATCACCTCAGGCTATTTCAGGGGCGAAGGCGGCAAGGTGCTCAGGGAAGGCGGCTGGTTCGCGACCGGCGACGTCGCCATGATCGACCCCGACGGCTACATGCAGATCACCGACCGCTCCAAGGATGTGATCAAGTCGGGCGGCGAATGGATCAGCTCGATCGACCTCGAGAACGCCGCCATGGCCCATCCTGGTGTGGCGGAAGCGGCCGTGATCGGCGTCGCCCATCCCAAATGGGACGAACGCCCCCTGCTGATCATTCACAAGAAGCCCGATGCCGCCGTGACCAAGCAGGAACTGATCGAGTTCCTCGGCGCCAAGGTCGCCAAATGGTGGCTGCCCGACGACGTGCAGTTCGTCGACGCCATCCCTCACACCGCCACCGGCAAGATCCTGAAGACCAAGCTCCGGGAGACCTTCAAGGACTATAAGTTGCCGACGGCCTAGGCGAGTGCCGCCCACAGGTAGAGCACGGTCGCGAGCCCGCCCAGCATCGTCCGCCTGAGGTGCAGGTGACCCCAGCGCACCAGCAGGGTGCGGCTCGCGGGGCCGGCGTCCTCAGGCGCGATCGCCTCGAGTTCGCGGTTCACCGGCATGATGATCAGAAGCGTGTAGGGCCAGTTGGTCACCAGCACGATGGCGCCCGCCAACCACAGCACTTCGCCGCTCATCCACCAGGCTGCCCCCCCGAGCAGGAAGCCGATCACGGCCAGGCTCGCCTGCATGGTGTAGCCGCGGGCATAGGCCGGCTTCCAGTGCACAAGGGCCGCCCGATCGTCGAGGCCGAGCCGCGCCGGCTGCTCGGCGAAATTGATGTAGAACGCCGCGCCGGTGAACAGCGCCGCCACGACCAGCGCCAGCAGACCGAAGATCATGGATGGCCCCCGCCTATTCGAGCTTTATGCCCGCCGCGGAAAGGCCACGACCAGGCGCACCGGAGACGATCAGTGTGCGACGGCGCAAGGTCTCCTCCCGTATTGTGGTTGATTGCTGCATTGCCTCAGAGGCCGGCGGACCGCCAGTTCTCGGCCGGTGCCTCCGGATGGGAGGCAAGGCCGGCGGCCTGCACGCCCTTGATGGCGGCGTATTCGTCGCGATCGGACGCATCGCCGCTGATGCCGATCGCACCCACGACCGTGCGCCCGGCGCCGAGCGCCAGCACGCCGCCCGGCACCGGCACGAAACGGCCGTCGGACGCCGCTGCCAGCGCCGCCTGAAAGGCCGGGCGGTTGCCGAGGCGATCGCGGAGGGTGCGGCTGGAGATTCCCATGCCGAGCGCGCCCCACGCCTTGCCGAAAGCGATGTCGAAGCGCAGCACGCCGCAGCCGTCCTCGCGCTTGAAGGCAACGAGCTGGCCGCCCGAATCGAGGACTGCCACCGTGAGCGGCAGGAGTTCGGCGGCCCGGGCGGCGGCCAGCGCACCATCGATCATCCGCTCGGCCTGCGCGAGCGTCAGGCTCGACTGGACGTTCAGCACGTAGTGTTCGCTCATCGGCCCTTTCGCCTCCCGCCGGCTGGACCCCCGGCCTCTTGCGGCAGTATCGTTCAGTTCGACTGCGAAGGGGAAGGCTGGAGCGGTATGGGATTCCGCGGATCGCCCTTTGCGCCGGACAGGAGTTAGGCCATGGCCACCGAAACCATACCCGTCATCGATCTCGGGCCCTATCTCGGAGGCGAGCCGGGCGCGATGGACCGCACGGCGAAGGAACTCCGCTTCGCCCTGACCGAAATCGGCTTCTACTTCATCGTCAACCACGGCGTCGCGCGCGAGAAGATCGCGGCCATGTTCGCCGAGGCGAAGCGCTTCCACGCGCAGCCGGTCGAGAAGAAGCTCGAGTTGAAGCTCGATCAGCACAACACCGGCTACCTGCCGATGCGCGGCAATACGCTGCGCACCTCGACCGTGCAGTCCGGCACCAAGGCCAATCTCAACGAAGCCTTCTTCGTGAAGCGCGAAATGGCGCCGGACCATCCCGACGTGCTCTCAGGCCGCCGCTTCCGCGGGGTCAATCGCTGGCCCGACCTGCCGGGCTTCCGCGACACCGTGGTCGATTATTGCAACGAGATGGAGCGGCTGGTGCAGAAGATGGTGCGGCTCTACGCCCGTGCCCTCGACCTGCCGGCCAACTACTTCGACACCGCCTTCTCCGAGCCGATGTTCTCCATGCGCATGACGCACTATCCGCCGCAGGACGGGCCGCCCCTGGATGACAAGGATCGGGACGAGTTTGGCCTCGCACCTCACACCGACACGAGCTTCCTCACCCTGCTGGCACCCAACAAGGTGCAGGGCCTGTCGATCCGCACCCAGAGCGGCAACTGGATCGATGCTCCGGCGATCGACAACGCCTATGTCGTGAACGGCGGACAGATGCTGCAGCGCTACACCAACGATCTCTTCCTGGCGACGCCGCACCGCGCCATCAACAAGAGCGGCGGCGAGCGCTATGCGCTCCCCTTCTTCTGCGACTCGGGCATCGACTGGCCGGTCGCCGCGGTGCCGACCACGGTCGGCCCCGACAAGCCGCCGAAATATCCGACGACCTGGTACAGCGACTACATGACCTGGTACCTCAAGCGGAACTACGACGTCCTGAACGACGCCGGCCAGCAAGCGGCGGAATGAGCGCGACGGAAACCATACCCGTCGTCGATCTCGGCCCCTATCTCGGCGGCGAGCCGGGTGCGATGGAGCGCACCGCGGCCGAGCTCCGCTTCGCGCTGACCAGCATCGGCTTCTACTTCATCGTCAACCACGGCATCCCGGCAGCGCAGAGCCGTGGCGTCTTCGATCAGGCCGCGCGCTTCCATGGCTTGCCGCTCGAGCGGAAGATGGAAATCCGCATCGACAGGCACAACGTCGGCTACCTGCCGATGCGCGGCGATACGCTGCGTACCTCCACGGTGCAGACGGTCACCAAACCCAACCTCAACGAGGCATTGTTCGTGGCGCGCGACCTGCCGGATGATCACCCGGATGTCCTGGCCGACCGGCGCTTCCGCAGCGCCAACCGCTGGCCCATCGGTTTGCCCGGCTTTCGCGAAACCGTCGTCGCCTACTGCGAGGCGATGGAGCGGCTGGTGCAGAAGCTGGTGCCGCTCTACGCGCTCGCCCTCGGCCTGCCGGCGGCGTATTTCGACGGCCCCTTCCGCGAGACGCAGTACAAGCTCCGCATGACGCACTATCCCCACCAGGAGTCGGCCGTCGACGACGAGTTCGGCATCGCCCCGCACACCGACACGAGTTTCCTGACGCTGCTCGCGCCCAACGACGTGCCGGGCCTGTCGATCCGGACGCAGGGCGGCCAATGGATCGACGCCCCGGCGATCCCCGGCGCCTATGTCGTGAACGGCGGACAGTTGCTGCAGCGCTGGACCAACGACTTCTTCCTCGCCACGCCGCACCGCGCGGTCAACCGGAGCGGCGGCGAGCGCTATGCGCTGGCATTCTTCTGCGACAGCAACATCGACTGGCCGATCGCCGCGGTGCCGACCACCGTGGGGCCGGACCGGCCGCCCAGGTATCCGACGACTTGGTACACCGACTACATGACCTTGTACCAGAAACGCACCTACGACCTGCTGAGCGAGCAAGCCGCCGAATGAGCGCAACGCTCGCCCGCGTCGAGGCCCACGTCTTTCGCACGCCCATCAAGGAGCCTGTCCGCACCTCCTTCGGCACCATGACCGAGCGGGTGGCGGTGTTCGTTCGCGTCGAGGATTCCGATGGGGCGCGCGGCTGGGGCGAGATCTGGTGCAACTTCCCCAATGCCGCCGCCGAACACCGCGCGCTGCTGTTCGCCGACATCGTGGCGCCGCGCGTGCTCGGCAAGTCCCTCGACGATCCCGTGGCGCTGTGGGGCGAGCTCGACCGCGCGCTCCATGTACTGCGCGTGCAGAGCGGCGATGCCGGCGCGCTCTCCGCCGCGGCGGCCGGCCTCGACCTCGCGATCCACGACCTGCGCGCGCGCAAGCGCGGCCTGCCGTTGTGGCGGGCGCTTGGTGGCACGGATGATTCACCAGTGCCGGTCTACGGCTCGGGCCTCAATCCCGGTCCCGGCGCGTTCGACACGATCGATCGCCTGCGGGCCGCAGGCTACCGCGCCTTCAAGATAAAGATCGGGTTCGGCGCAGCCACCGACCTCGGCACACTGCGGCCGGTCGCCCGGGCGCTGGGCGACGGCGAACGGCTGATGGTCGACGTCAACCAGGGCTGGGAACTCCGCACCGCCTGCACCATGGCGCCCAAGCTCGCCGAGTTCGGACTGCACTGGATCGAGGAGCCGCTGCTGGCCGACCGACCCATGATCGAGTGGACACAAGTTGCCGCCGTGGCGCCAACGCAACTCGCGGGCGGCGAGAACCTGCGCGGCGCCGGTCCCTTCCAGGAAATGATCGACTCCGGACCGGTCGGCGTGATCCAGCCCGACGCCGCCAAATGGGGTGGCCATTCGGGCTGCCTGCCGGTGGCGCGAGCCGCTCTGGCCGCCGGCCGGACCTACTGCCCGCACTTCCTGGGCGGCGCCATCGGCCTCGTCCATTCGCTGCATCTGCTGGCGGCGGTACGTGGTCCCGGCCTGCTGGAAGTCGACGCCAATCCCAATCCGCTGCGCGAGGGCCTGCTGGGCGACCTTTTGACCGTGCGCGACGGCGGCGTGTCCCTTCCCGGCGGGCAGGGTCTCGGTCTAGAACCGGACATCAAATCGCTCGTGCCGCTCCGGACCCTTCATCTGGAGCGGCGCGCCTAAGAAACGAAGAGGAAACGCCATGCTCGGCCTGATGCAAGACCGCCCGCTGCTGATCTCGCAGATCATCGACTTCGCCGCCGCCGCCTATCCCGAGGTCGAGATCGTCTCGCGCACGGTCGAGGGCCCGATCCACCGCTACGGCTATCGCGACGCCCAGAAGCGCGCCAAGAAGCTGGCCGAGGCGCTGCAGAGACTGGGCATCAAGCTCGGCGACCGCGTCGGCACCATCGCCTGGAACAGCTACCGCCATTTCGAGCTCTATTTCGGCATCTCCGGCATCGGCGCGGTGTTGCACACGCTGAACCCGCGCCTGGCGCCGGAGCACGTGGCCTACATCGCCAACCATGCCGAGGACCAGATCATCTTCGTCGACCTCAACCTGCTGCCGATCGTCGAGGGCGTGTGGGAGAACCTCAAGACCGTGAAGCACGTCGTGGTCATGACCGACCGCGCCCACATGCCGGCCTCGTCCAAGATCCCGAAGCTGCTGTGCTACGAGGAGTTGATCGCCGACAAGCCGGGCACGCTCAAGTGGCCCGACTTCGACGAGCGCACGGCCTCGTCGCTCTGCTACACCTCCGGCACCACGGGCAATCCCAAGGGCGTGCTCTACTCACACCGCTCGACCGTGATCCATTCGATGATGATGTGCTCCGGCCCGGTGCTGGCGATGACGCCGGACACCACCATCCTGCCGGTGGTGCCGATGTTCCACGCCAACGCCTGGGGCCTCGTCTACGCCGGCCCGATCTGCGGCGCCAAGCTGGTGTTCCCCGGCTTCAAGCTCGACGGCGCCAGCATCTACGAGCTGCTCGACAAGGAGCAGGTGACCTTGAGCGCCGGCGTGCCCACGGTCTGGCTGGCGCTGCTCGACTACTGCGCCCAGAACAAGCTCAAGATGTCGTCGGTCAAGCGCTCGCTGATCGGCGGCTCGGCCGTGCCGATCGCCATGATCGAGCGCTTCTGGAAGGAGCACGAGATCGAGGTGGCGCAGGGCTGGGGCATGACCGAGATGAGCCCGCTCGGCACGCTGACGCGCTTCAACCGGGGCGAACGCGACCTGCCCGACGCCGAGCGCTTCGCCATCACCGCCAAGCAGGGCCGGCCGGTGTTCGGCGTCGAGATGAAGATCGTCGACGACGCCGGCCAGGACCTGCCGCTCGACGGCAGCGTCTCGGGCAACATGGTGGTGCGCGGACCGTGGATCGTCTCGGGCTACATGAAGGGCGAGGGCAAGAGCCAGTTCGGCGACGACGACTGGTTCCAGACCGGCGACGTCTGCAAGATCGAGGCCGACGGCTCGGTGGTCATCACCGACCGCTCCAAGGACGTGATCAAGTCGGGCGGCGAGTGGATCAGCTCGATCGACCTCGAGAACACCGCCATGGGCTGCCCCGGGGTGGCCGAGGCCGCGGTGATCGGCGTGCCTCACCCGAAGTGGGACGAGCGGCCGCTGCTGATCGTGGTGCGCCGGCCCGACGCCGAGGTGAACAAGGGCGACGTGCTGAAGTTCCTGGAAGGCAAGATCGCCAAATGGTGGATGCCCGACGACGTTCAGTTCATCGACGCCATCCCGCACGGCGCCACCGGCAAGATCCTGAAGACGGCGCTGCGCAAGCAGTTCGCCGACTACAAGCTGCCGGCGGCCTGAGGCTCCCGCAGCTCACCAAGGGCGTGGCGCGCAACCTGGAATGCGCCCGTCAAGGCGAGGCCGGACATGACGGCGGCCACGACATAGTCGGGCCAGCCGGTGCCCGAGCCGAACACGCCCGCCGCCGCGACCAGCACCGCGAGATTGCCGATCGCGTCGTTGCGGGTGCACAGCCACACCGAGCGCATGTTGCTGTCGCCCGCGCGCCAGCGGTAGAGCAGCAACGCCACGCCGAGGTTGGCGGCGAAGGCCAGCGCGCCGACGGCGCCCATCACCGGCGCCGCGGGCACCGTGCCGGCCAGCGCGTGCTGGATCGTGGTGACCGCCACCCACAGGCCGAACGCCGCCATGCTGGCGGCCTTGAGCAGCGAGGCGCGGGCGCGCCACTGCAGGGCCATGCCGAGCACGAACAGGCTGATGCCGTAGTTGGCGCTATCGCCCAGGAAGTCGAGAGAGTCGGCCAGCAGCGCGACAGACTGCGCGGCGAGGCCCGCGCCGATCTCGACGGCGAACATGGCAAGGTTGACGGCCAATGCCGCCCACAGCACGCGGCGATAGGCCGGTGAGGCCGCGGCGGCGCTGGCATGTTCATGCCCGTGATCGCAGCAATGGGCGCTCATCTCAATGCTCCCTGATGTGGGTGACCATGTCCTCGACCATGCGCCGCACATGGGCGTCGTCGGCGCCATAGAAGACCTGCTTGCCCTGCCGCTCGGCCCGCACCAGCCGCGCGCCCTTCAGGAGCCGCAAATGGTGGCTGACCAGCGACACCGACAGGCCAAGCCTGTCGGCGATGTCGGAGACGGCAAGCGGCGTGCGCAGACAGGAAACGACGATGCGCAGCCGGCTGGGATCGCCCAGCAGGCGAAACAGGTCGGCCAGCGCGGTGGCGTCGTCGTCGGAAAAGGCGGGTTTCTTTGCTTTAGACATTTGAACAACTGTTCAAGTATCGTGCCGACTGGAACGGCTGTCAACCCCCTCGCGGTCCCTACCGACTCGCGCTAGACTGCTCCCATCATGAAGCCTGTCATCCAGCCGATCGATCCAGCGACCCGGGCTTTCTTCGCCGGCGTCGTCTCAGGCATCGATCTCACCAAGCCCCTGTCCGACCCCGAAGTCGCGGCCATCCATGCCGGCATGGACCGTTTCGGCGTGCTGGTGTTCCACGACCAGAACCTCACCGACGACCAGCAGCTTGCCTTCAGCCGTCAGCTCGGGCCCCTCGAGACGGCGACCGGCGACATTGCGGCGCCCGAGGAACGCCGCCTCAGCATGGACGTCAACGACATCTCCAACCTCGACAAGCACGGCAAGGTGGTCGCCCGCGACGACCGCCGCCGCCTGTTCGGGCTCGGCAACCTGCTGTGGCACTCCGACAGCTCGTTCAAGGAAGTGCCGGCCAAGTATTCTCTGCTGTCGGCGCGGCAGATCCCGGCGGCCGGCGGCAACACCGAGTTCGCCGACATGCGCGCCGCCTACGAGGCGCTCGACGAGGCGACCAGGCGCGAGGTGCACGACCTCGTCTGCCTGCACAGCCAGATCTATTCCCGCGGCTTGCTGGGCTTCGAGGAGTTCACCGAGGCCGAGCGCCAGAAGTGGGCGCCGGTTCGCCAGCGCCTGGTGCGGCGCCACCCGACCACCGGCCGGCTCTCGCTCTATCTCGCCTCCCATGCCGGCGGCATCGAAGGCTGGCCCGTCCCGGAGGCGCGCGCCTTCCTGCGCGATCTCACCGAGCACGCCACCCAGCGCCGGTTCGTCTATGCCCATGTCTGGAAGCCGTTCGACCTCGTGATGTGGGACAACCGCGTCACCATGCACCGCGCCCGGCACTACGATCCGGCGGAAGTCCGCGACATGCGGCGCACAACGCTCACCAACGAAGTGTCGAGCCTGGAACAGGCCCCGTAACGGGCCGATGCGCCTTCAATTCCTGGGCTCCGGCGATGCCTTCGGCAGCGGCGGCCGCTTCAATACCTGCTTCCATCTCGAGCGCCAGGAGCACGGCAACGTGCTGATCGATTGTGGCGCCTCCTCGATGGTGGCGATCCGCAAATGGGGCGTCGAGCCCAACGCCGTCTCGACCGTGCTGGTGAGCCACCTGCACGGCGATCACTTTGCCGGCCTGCCCTTCTTCCTGCTCGATGCCCAGCTCGTGAGCCGCCGCGCCGCGCCGCTGCTGCTGGCCGGTCCACCGGGCTTCGAGGAGCGGCTGATGATCGTGATGGAAGCGATGTTCGCGGGCTCGACCAAGGCGCCGCGCAAGTTCGACCTCGAGATCCATGAGCTCGAGCTGCACCAGCGGGTCGAGCTGAACGGCCTCGCCGTCACGCCCTACCTGATGAAGCATTTTAGCGGCGCGCCGTCCTATGCGCTCAGGATCGAGACGGAGAGCAAGGTGCTCACCTATTCCGGCGACACCGAATGGGTCGACGAGTTGATCCCGGCCGGCCGCGACGCCGACCTCTTCATCTGCGAGGCCTATTTCTTCGACAAGGTGATGAAGTACCATGTCGACTACACCACACTCATGAAGCGCCTGCCCGAGATCGGCGCCAAACGCACCATCGTCACCCACATGAGCGCCGAACTGCTGGGCCGCCAAAGCGAGATCGCCTGCGAAGCCGCCCACGACGGGCTGGTCGTGGAGTTCTAGGGCGCGGAGTTCTAGGACCCGCCCTTGTTGCCGTGGCTCTTGAGCAGTTGCAGGACCTGCACCGATTTCGGCAACTCGATCAGGAACTCCGCGTCGCGGTCGAGGTGATGGATGCGCGTCGGATCGCCGCCGGTGAAGCGCGACATCGCGTCGATGCTTTCCCAGTACGAGATCGTCATGAACTCCGTCTCGGTCTCGCGGTCCTCGCGGAAGGTCTGGACGCCCAGCGCCTTCTCGATCAGCGGTGTGATGCCGACGTCATAGTTGTAGGCCTCGTACTCGTCGGCCCGCTCTCGAGGCACGCGGCCGCGCCAGATCCGGGCGATGGTGGGTTGCTTGGCGGCATTGCTCATTTCGGGCCCCATTCTTCGAGCACGGTGCCGGTCGCAGGATCGAGCACGCGCGACTGGCGCAGGACCATGCCGTGGTTGGCGAGCACGTCCTCCGGCGTCGTCCCCTTGCCGATGCCGGGGAACACCGGCCGACCGCGCGGTACGCTGGCCTGCGCGCGTGTCAAAAAGAACGCATCGTAGCCGATATTGAGGAACAGCCCGAACACGTCGGTGCCGCCCACCACCGCCAGCATGCCGTCCTCGACGCCCAGCCGCTGCCAGGCTTCGTCGAACGGTGACGTCGCGGGGTTCCAGAGCACGGCCTTGGGGTTGTTGGGGTCGGCCATGAGTCGCTGCACCCGCCGGGTCAGCACGATCCGCCGCCGCGCCGCCTCCTTGTGCCCGCCCTCGGCCGAATGGCGGCCATTGGCGACGGCCGAGGCCCGGTCGAGCGAGGCCTGGTAGAATGCCTGGTCGGCCGGAATCTTGAGGCTCTCGGGAAACGAGCTGTCGGAGCCCGCGATCATTCCCTCGCGGGAGACGATGGCAAAGCCCTCGATTCGGGGACGCTTCACTTCCATGACTCCGCCTTTCAATCGCCCGTCTCAAACGCCGAAGGCGCCGATGATCGCGCCTTGTATAACGAGCACACCCAGCCAATGGATCCCGTCGATGACGCTCAACATCGGCTTGCGGCCGCCGAAAGCGTTGTTCACCGCCACGGTGGTGGCGACGAAGCCCACCCACATGAAGAGGGCGGAGATGATGCCGTTCTTCACGGTCACCTGGCCTGGACCGAGATGGCCGATGCCGCCGGCCAGGATCCAGGCCATCACGACCAACGCCACGATCGAGATGATAAACGGCGTCGCCGAACGCTTGCCGGCAATGTCTTCCTTGGTCTTGCCGATGGCGGCGAGCCACTGTTTGGACAGCGACATGTAGTAGACGGCACCGAAGGCAAATCCCGCTGCCGCCGCGATCAGGATGGCAAGGTAGTTCATGCCGGCAAAGGTCATCGGAGCTCCTCTCGCATCGGAGCCAGCCTAGCGCGTCATGCGGCGAACGTCGCGCCCATCGTCGCCCAACCCTCATCTGCCGGGATCGAGGTGCCTGGTGAGGAAGGCGACCTGGTCGGCCACGATCTGCTCGACGAAGGGCGGGTGATAGACCTCGAAGTGATCCGTCGGATAGTGAATGGCAACGCCGCGCGGCGCCTCGCGGGCAACCCGGGCCGCGATCGCCGGTTTCATCAGGTTCTCGCGGTCGCTGATGCAGACCAGCAACGGGCATTTCACCTGCCGCGCTTTTGCCGCGGCATCGTAGAAGAGCATCGAGAGCCCCGCCCCCGCCGTGATGCGGCCGTCAAACACGACGCCCTCTGGCACGACCGACATCCAACCCTCGAAGGCGCCGGGCTGGGTGACGAAAGCGAGTTCGCCGGGCCGCCCGACGATCGACACGTAGCGCCGGCCGAGTCCCAGCGCGCCGCGCAGCAGATCGGACACGATGGGCCCGGTGAACCGCGCCAGATGCAGCAGGCCCACGCTGAGCGCCGGCGCCCGTCCCTGCAGGATCGGGCACTGCACCACGGCGGCGGCGATGTCGCGCCGGCGCGCCGCCGTGGCCACGACGTGGCTGGCGCCGAAGGACGTACCCCAGAGCGCAATGCGCGACGGATCGAGTTCCGGGCGGGTCTGGATGAATGCAAGGGCTGCATCGATATCCTCGAAGTAGCGGCGCAGGCTCATGAGTTGCCGCGGCGTGCCCCCGGATTCGCCCAGATGACGAAAGTCGAAGGCCAACACGGCGAAGCCGGCCTGCGAGAACCAGCGTTCGTACTGGTCGAGCATCATCGCATGGGTGGCGCCGCCGCCGTGGATCAGCAGCACCACCGGATGCGGGCCGTCGTCTGCCGGCAGGGTGAGCCAGGCGGCGCAATCCTCGTTGCCCGAGCGGAAGGTCGTGCGGATGGTCATGTCAGCCTCCTTGAGGTACGGTGTACGTCTAAATCGAGACGTATTACGTACACTGTACGTTGTCAAGGAGCCGCCATGCCGCCCAAGGCCAAATTCACCCGTGCCCAGCTTCAGGCCGCCGCGCTGGCGCTTGTCGACAAGGAGGGCCTGGCGGCGCTGTCGATGCGGACGCTGGCGTCCACCCTCGGCACCGGCCCGATGACGCTCTACAACTACGTGCGCGATCGCGGCGATCTCGACGCGCTGGTGGTCGAGGCGGTGATGGCCGAGGTCAGGCTGCCGCGCGAACGCGGCAACGGGCAGCACAGTGATTGGCCGCAGGACGTGCGGGCGATCGTCGAGGCGACCTGGCGCACCGTGCGCCGCCATCCCAACGTGATCCCGCTGGTCCTCACCCGTCGGACCCTGCACGAAACGACGCTCGACTGGGCCGAGGCGCTGCTGCGCGCGCTGGCGCGCAGCGGTCGTTCGGGCGTTGATCTGCTCGTGGCCTTCCGCACCGTCTCGGGCTTCGTCATGGGTTTGGCCCAGGCCCAGCTTACCGGCCCCCTGTCACCGGACGGTGACGCCGCGGGCGATGCTCACGAGGACGTCGCCCGCGCCCGGGCGCTGCCACCCGACCGCTTTCCACACCTGATCGAAATCGCGAGGGCGGCGACGCGACTCGGCGCCGACCGCGAGTTCCGCGCCGGCCTCGAGATCGTGATCGCCGGCCTCGGCCGCCCTGCACCGGCTTGATGCCAAGCGCCAGGACGGTTTCCTCAGATTTGTCGAGCCGGGATGCATAGCGACGGAGGCCCGGCGAGGCCGTGCCGACCAACACAGCCGCTGCGAGGCGGGTCAACGACCACGCCGACCGATCGGGATCGTCGACCACGAGATCGAGCAGGATGCTGGCTTCGACCAGAATCGCGGTCAGGGCGCGCCGCGCGTCAGGACGTGATCTCGGCCGTGCTCAAGCTCTTGCCCGCATGACGGCGCAGGCGGGTGAACCGGTTCGGGATGGTGACCCGGCCTTTGCCGGTAACGGTCCGGCTCATGGCAGCTTTCGGTAAGGCGCTGTTCTCTTCGAATGCTGCCTGGCAGATGTCCCGCCAGCGACGTGTTTCCATCGCGTGGAATATTGGCAGGGGTCCAAGTCTGTCCTTGACGTTCATTTCCTATCCTTTCTACTATCCTGCTTAGGAGAACAAAAGGAGAATATGAATGGACCACCCACGGCAGAACGTCACGGAGTATTTGTGGACCGCGCCGCAGGTCGGCAAACCGCGCCGGCGCACCAACCTGCGCCGCCGCGTCACCTTCCTGCGCGAACTCGAAAAGACCGGCTCGGTCAGCTATTCGGCGGCGCGGGCCGGGATCGATCGTCGCACACTCTATCGCTGGCGCGACGCCGATCTGCGTTTCCGCGAACGCTGGGACCGGGCCCTCCAGCTCCGCGAGGACGAACTGCTCGACCGCGGCTACTCCCTCGCCCGCACCGGTGTTCCGCGTTACGTCTTCCGCAACGGCATCATGACCGCCACCTACCGTCGCCACGACGAACGGCTGATCATGTTCATGCTGAACCGCACGCGAGCCCAGCCCAGCGACCGGCGCATCGCGGTGCGCGGCGACGATACCTTCTGAATACCGCGGCTGGCTGAAATACCGCGGCTGGAAATGTCACATCGGGTGTGTCGTTTTCGGGTACATCCCTTCGTGTTTCCAGAGGCTTGCGCGAACAGATAGGAAATCTCGCCCAGCCCCTCGAAAGATGCGTACGATCCTCCGCAAAGCGAAATCCCGGAACGCCTTGCGGTCGCTGCATCCGTGCTAAGACGGGCCCAACTCCAACAGGCTTCACAGGGAAGATACGCTCATGTCCGACGCAGTCCTTCGCTCCACCCAGGGGCCTATCGGCATCCTCACGGTCAACAATCCGCCGGTGAATGCGCTGGCCGCCGCCGTGCGCAACGGCATCAAGGAAGGCGTCGAGGCCTTCGGCAAGGATTCCAACATCGACGCCATCGTGCTGATCGGCGGCGGCCGCACCTTCATCGCCGGCGCCGACATCCGCGAATTCGGCAAGCCGCCGTCGGGTGCCAACCTGAACGACGTCATCGCCACCATGGAGAACTCGCCCAAGCTGATCGTGGCGGCATTGCACGGCACGCCGCTGGGCGGCGGCCTGGAGACGGCGCTCGGCGCCCACTATCGCGTGTCGTTGCCGACCACGCGCATGGGCCTGCCGGAAGTCCATCTCGGCATCCTGCCGGGTGCCGGTGGCACCCAGCGCCTGCCGCGCCTCACCGGCGCCAAGTACGCGCTCGATGCCATCATCTCGGGCCGCCACATCCCGGCCCCCGAGGCCAAGAGCAAGGGCATCGTCGATGCCATCGTCGAGGGCGACCTGCTGAAGGGCGCCATTGCCCATGCCGAGATGCTGCTGGCGCAAAAAGCGCCGCTGCGCCGCGTGCGGGATCTCACGGCGACGCTGGAATCGCCGGACCTGTTCAAGGAGACGGAAAAGGCGATCGCGCGGCGCGCGCGCGGCTTCAAGGCGCCGTGGAGCATCATCAAGACCGTGCAGGCCGCCGTCGAGCTGCCGTTCGACGAAGGCATGAAGCGCGAGCGCGAGCTGTTCATGGAACTGCTGACGTCGTCTGAGTCGGCGGCGCAGCGCTACTATTTCTTTGCCGAGCGCGAGGCGGCCAAGGTGCTCGACGTGCCGTCCGACACGCCGCAGCGCGAGATCAAGACCGGCGGCATCATCGGCGCCGGCACCATGGGCGGCGGCATCGCCATGAACTTCGCCAATGCGGGCGTGCCGGTCACCATGCTCGAGACTTCCAAGGAGGCGCTCGATCGCGGCCTGAAGACCATCCGCACCAACTACGAGAACACCGCCAAGCGCGGCGGCATGAAGGCCGAGGACGTCGACAAACGCATGGCGCTGATCACGCCGACCCTCGACTACAATGACCTCAAGGACGTCGATCTCGTCATCGAGGCCGTGTTCGAAACCATGGAAGTGAAGGAAACCGTCTTCAAGAAGCTCGACGAGGTGACCAAGCCGGGCACGATCCTCGCCACCAACACCTCCGGCCTCGACGTCAACCAGATCGCCTCCTACACCAAGCGGCCCGGCGACGTGATCGGCATGCACTTCTTCTCGCCGGCCAACGTCATGAAGCTTTTGGAAAACGTGCGCGGCAAGGCGACCGAGAAGGACGTGATCGCCACCGTCATGTCGTTCTCCAAGAAGATCGGCAAGATCCCCGTCCTGGTCGGCGTCTGCGAGGGCTTCGTCGGCAACCGCATGCTGCGCATGCGCGGCATCCAGTCGGCCTACATGATGGAGGAAGGCGCGCTGCCGCAGCAGATCGACAAGGTGGTGTTCGACTACGGCTTCCCGATGGGCCCCTTTGCCATGAGCGACCTCGCCGGCAACGACGTGGGCTGGCGCATCCGCCAGGGCAAGAAGGAGAAGGAAAAGCGCAACGTCCGCTACACC
>JAUXWB010000003.1 GCA_030684475.1 Reyranella sp.
CCCCTATCACCACCGCCTTCCGGCACCTACCCGGCCGGATCGGAGCGCGGGCGTAGCTCAGGGGTAGAGCACGACCTTGCCAAGGTCGGGGTCGAGGGTTCGAATCCCTTCGCCCGCTCCAATTCTTCCCAAGCACAGACGAGTTGTGTCGAGGTTGATCGCATGAAGGATCTCACCATCGTGCGGACCGTGGCGGATCTGCGTCGCGAGGTTGCGGCGTTCAGGACTGCCGGTCGGACCATCGGGCTTGTCCCGACCATGGGCGCGCTGCACGAGGGCCATATCAGCCTGGTGCGGGGTGCGCTCGGGCATTCGGACGTGCCGGTGACCTCCATCTTCGTCAATCCCACACAGTTTGGACCGAACGAGGATTTCGGTGCCTATCCGCGCGATGAAGCCGGTGATCTCGCCAAGCTGGAAGAGGCAGGCTGTCGGCTCGTCTTCGCGCCGGGCAAGGACGAGATGTACCCCGATCCGCAGCTCACGACGGTCCATGTTTCGGAGATCACCGAAGGGCTATGCAGCCCGTTGCGACCCGGCCATTTCGACGGCGTCGCCACTGTAGTGACCAAGCTCCTGATGATGGCTATGCCAGAACGCGGCTACTTCGGCGAAAAGGACTATCAGCAGCTTCAGGTGATCAGGCGCATGGTACGTGACCTCGCCATGCCCATCGAGATCGTCGGCATGCCGACAGTGCGCGAACCGGACGGGCTCGCGATGTCGTCGCGTAACCGCTATCTCGGCACCGCTGAGCGCGCGACGGCGCGGGCGCTTCATCGCCAGCTCTCCGCCGTTGCTGAGACCGTCCGCGACGGTCAGTCGTCCTGCACGGCTGCTGCGTCCGCGGCGGCCAAGGCGTTGCTCTCGGCAGGCTTTGACGTGGTCGAGTATCTGACCGTGGTCGATGCCGAGAGCCTGCATCCGCTCGAGCGGGTCACCGGCCCGGCGCGGGTGGTCGCGGCGACCCGACTGGGGCGGACGCGCCTCATCGACAATATCGCCGTCGACTGAGTCAGGCGGCTTCGAGCAACAGCGCCGGTGGCGCCGAAGGGATGGCCGTCCTGCGGCACCTTCGCCCGGTCGCGCAAGAAGGTGTCGTCCTGCAGCGCTTTAAGGTGGAAGGCCACCTGGGCGGCGAAGGCCTCGTGGATCTCCCACAGATGAATGTCGGCATAGTTGAGATCGCGCCGTGCCAACAGGCGCGGAATAGCGAAGGCCGGCGCCATCAGGAGTCCCTCGACGCGAAAATCGACGGAGGCGATCTCCCAGTCGACCAGTTTTACGCTCGGTGTGTTGGGCGGCAGGCGTTTCAGGCCCTTCGACGAGGCGACCCAGATTCCCGCGGCGCCATCGGTGAGCGGCGAGGAATTGCCGGCGGTGAGGCTGCCTGGCCGCGGGTGCGGTCAAACGACGGCGGCAGGCGCGCGAGCTTCTCCAGCGACGTGTCCTTGCGCGGGATGGTGTCGCGTCTGACGTCGCCGATCTCTTCCTGTTCGCGCGGCCGATCTGCCATGCCTTGGCGGTGATCTCGGTGTGCTCGCCCATGCTCATGTCGGTCGTGCGATTGCTGATGGCCGGGATGTAGAGGCGAACGTCTTTGAGATGCAGATCGGTGAGATAGTCGATTTTCTGGCCGAGCCCGACCTGGATGCGGCTGAGACTGTCGACGCCGCCCACGAGGGCATCGCCGTCGATCATGCCGGCGGCCTCGATGGCGCCCACCATGCCGGTCGAGCAGGCCATGACGGTGGAGAAGGCGGGGACGGTGGCGTCAACGCCGGCATCCATCGGCACTTCGCGGGCGATGTTGCTCCAGATGAGATTGGGCACGACCGTGCCCCACGGGCCGTGGCGTCGGTGGTTCCTAGGCGGCCTGTTCCAGCGTCGAGGCGACCTCACGCGTGGTGACCCGGCGCAGATCTCGTACCTGGGTAGTGTCGAAGGAACGTGCGCGATGCATGGTGCAGCGATTGTCCCAGATCACCAGGTCGCCATGCTTCCAGATGTGGGCATGCACGAACTTGGGCTGGGTCGCATGCTCGATCAAGTCGAGCAGCAAGAGGCGGCCGTCGGCGATCGGCATGCCGATGATGTGCGAGGCATGGGCGGCGACATAGAGCGTCTTGCGCCTGGAGCCGGGATGGGTGCGCACCAGCCGCTGCGGCACCGGCGGCAGGCTGGCGATTTCCTCCGGCGTGTACTTGGTCACGCCGAGCTGGCCGCGCGAGTGCCAGATCGAATGCTCGGCGACCAGCCCCTCGAGCTGCGTCTTCGTCTTGTCGGGCAGGGCGTCGTAGGCCGCACGCAGGTCGGCGAACTCGGTGTCGCCGCCCTCGGGCGGCACGACGTGGGCGTAGAGCATCGACAGCGCCCCCGGGACAGCGCGGAACGAGGCGTCGGTGTGCCACAGCCGGTTGGCCAGCCAATCGAGCCGGCGCTTGCTGTTCTCCTCGAGGACATTCGAATCGCCGTCGAGGTTGGAGATGTCGGCGATCTCGTCTCGCGCCAGGCGGTGCTTGATCCCGCGATGCCGCGCCTTCTGCGCCGACGAATGGATCGGCCCGAAATGGCCAGCGAACTCGATCTGCTGGTCGTCGGAGAGCTTCTGGTCATGAAAGACCACGACCGCATAGCGGTCGATGGCAGCTGCGATGGCATCCCGGTCGGCGGTCTTCAGCGGCTGTGCAAGGTCGATGCCGGAAATTTCGGCGAAGAATTGCGACTGGGTCGGTTTGACGGTGATGCTCATAACCGCCTCCTGCGGCTATAGTATCGGGCCAAGCCATCATCTCCCAGGAAACGCCATGCCGCAAACGATCAAGCTCGCCCTGCTCGACGATTATCAGAAGGTAGCCATGCGCCTGGGCGACTGGGACCGGCTGAAGAAGCGCGGCATCGAGATCACGGTCTTCCATGAGCCGTTCTCCTCGGTCGATGATGCGGTGCAAAAACTGGCGCCGTTCCAGATCTTGGGCCTGCTGCGCGAACGCACCGCCTTTCCGCGCGCACTGATCGAGAAGCTGCCCAATCTCAAGTTCATGGTGCTGACCGGGGCGCGCGCGGCCAGTCTCGACGACAAGGCGGCGACCGAGCGTGGCATCCCGATCTCGACCACACCCGGCGGCGGCTCCAACGCCCCGACGGCGGAGCTCGGCTGGGCGTTGCTGATGATGTGCGCGCGCGATCTCGCCAAGGCCGAACGGCTGGCGCGCCAGGGCAAGGGGCACGACGGCATCGAGCAGATGGTCGTGCTCGAAGGCAAGCGGCTGGGCATTCTCGGCCTCGGCAAGCTGGGCAGCCGCGCGGCTCGCTATGGCAAGGCTTTCGGCATGGACGTCGTAGCGTGGAGCCAGAACCTCACGCCCGAGAAGGCTGAAGCGGGCGGCGCCAACTACGTCAGCAAGGACGAGCTGCTGGCGACATCGGACTTTGTATCGATCCACCTGGCTCTTTCGGATCGCACGCGCGGCCTGATCGGCGCGGCCGACCTTGCCAAGATGAAGAAGACCGCGATCCTGGTGAACACCTCGCGCGGACCGATCGTGGACGAAGCGGCCCTGATTGCGGCGCTTAAGAACCGCACCATCTTGCACGCCGGCCTCGACGTTTACGACAAGGAACCGATGTCAGCCAACCATCCCTTCACCAAGCTCGACAATATCACGCTCATTCCTCACCTGGGTTACGTGGTCGAGGAGAGCTACCGGCACTTCTACGACGGCACGATCAAGGACATCGAGGCCTGGCTGGACGGCAAGCCGATCAACCTCCTCAATCCCGAAGCGATCAAGGCGTAGTACGCGCCCGGAAGGCGATCAGCCAGACCGCGCCGGCCAGGATGATCGCGGCGGCAAACCACTCGGCCGTCGACAGGCCTGGTGGTGCGAGCCAACCCAGGCGCGCGGCCATTGCTTCGAGGGCGATGGCGAAAAACGGCATGGCCGTGAGCGCGATCAGGTAGGTCTGCACGCCCGTGGTGTTGATCGTCCAGAAGCCGAGCCAGGTCCCGGGAGCGCGGAACAGCAGCCCGGCCAGCGCCGCATAGAGCCACAGGTCGATGCGTCCGAAGGCGTCGCCGGCGCCGGCCCAGGGCGAGGCCATGAGCCCGACCGCCCCGGCCAACGACCAGACGAGAATGAAGGCGAGCGAGGCCGCCACCAGGATCTCGCCGGTGAAGCGGCTGCGGGCCGCCAGATCGGTCACGCGGTTGCGCGGGTGGTAGGCGATCATCCAGGACGCCGCGACCGCCGTCGCTTCGGACAGGATCAGCCAGAGCATGCCGCGCCAGGCGGTGTCCGACGAGAGTGCCGCGGCAAACGCGGCGATCCCGACGGCCAAGAGCGCCAGACCCGGCCAGTCGCGCCGAGCCGGTGCCTGCCGCGTCAGGGCCCAGCCCGAGGCCGCGCCGATCAGCACGCTCATGGTCGCGAGAAGCGTGCTCTGCGTGACAGCGAGCCAGACGATGGCGGCGGCGGTGCAGCCGTTGATGATGACGCGCATGAAGGCGTAGCCGATCGTCCACGGTGCCAGCAGATCGCGCCAGTTCCCCGGCGTCCGCCGACCGACCCACAGCATCGCGAGACCCGCGCTCAGCAATTGCACGAGGGTATAGGCCCAGGCATCGAGCTGGGCGCCGCTCACGACGTGGCGTGTCAGCAGCAGATAGACAGACCACAGGAACGAATTGCCCAGCGCGATCGCCAGGACATGGCCGTTCATTGCCGCCTCAGGTGCGGAAACGCAGCAACAGGTGATTGACGCCGTTCAGCTTGACGTAGAGGTCTTCGAATTGCGTGTAAAAGTCTTCCCACTGCGGCAGCCCGCCCTGGGCGCCGAGCGAGGTATAGATCTCGGCGACAGTCTTGCGGCCGTCGATCTGCGAGATGATGCGGGGTGCGAGCGCCGGCAGCTGGGCACGCCACGGGAAGCCGTCGAGGTTGGCGACCAGGGGCGAGCCGGGCTGCAGGCCGGCCGCCAGCTTCTGCGCATCCATGTCGCGCAGCACTGGAATGGCCGACGTGTCCTCGGGCCGGGCGACCGTGTCGAAGCCGGCTCGCGTGGCGTAGAAGACGTGCGTGCGCAGGTTGCCGGCCAGCCGCTCGGCGAATGCCGCGCGCTCGAGCAGCGGCAGCGAGCTCATCTGCCGGGAGATCACCGGGTCGCTCATGTAGGTCGCGGGCTCGTAGCGCACCGGTTCGAGGAAGGCCACGACCCGCAGGCCGGCCGCCGCGGCCATGGTGCCGATGTCGGGAACGGTGAAGGCACGATCGCAGCTGTGCAGCACCAAGTCGTAGAGGCCGGCGTCGCCGCCGGTGACGTGATCGTTCAGATAGGGATTGCGACGAAACAGATTGGTCGTGGGCAGGAAGCGGATCAGGCGCTTGGCCATCGCCAGCCGATCTTCCAGCGCCATCGACGGCGGCGCCAGCGTCCGCAGCATTTCCTGCAGAGGATAGACGCCGCTGCGGCCGTATTCACCGTAGAGCATCACGCCAACCCCGCCATCGGGCTGCAGGACGCTCGCCAGCGCACGCATTCCGACGGCCGGCTCGGGCAGATGGTGCAGCACGCCGGTGCAGTCAATGTAGTCGAACTGGCCGATATTCATGGCCGGTAGGTCGAGCAGCGAGGCGGTCACGAACTGGATGTTGCGCAGGCCGCGTGCCTTGGCGCGGGCCTCGCAGATCTGCCGCGAGGCGGTCGAGAGGTCGAGGTAGACGACTTCGCCGGGGCAGCGCCGGTCGGCGAGCTGCTGGGCCAGCATGATGCAGGCATCGCCGGTGCCGCCGCCTGCCACCAGGGCGCGGAAGGGCCGCGTGAAATTGAGCCGGCCCGAGAAGAGATAGTGGTTGATCTCAAGGACGTGGCTTGGCGTGCCGGTGATCAGCCGGCTCGCCTCGTCGCGCGGATCGCGTGGCGGGTAGGGTAGGGCTTCGTATTGTGCGCGAACGTCTGCCAGCGGCGAGGGAACGGTCATTATGGCCTTGTTTCACGGCGAGCGGGCCGCTACCCGGGGGACAGCAACGCCCGCAACGGATTAGTGCAACAAATCGCCCGGTCATGAAAGGCTATTTCGGCATCGGAATCGAAGGCCCCAGCA
>JAUXWB010000009.1 GCA_030684475.1 Reyranella sp.
GCAAGCGTTGACCCGGTTCCGCCCATCGGCTTTATTCGCGCCGCACGACAGCGTGCCCCCGTGGCGGAATTGGTAGACGCGCCTGACTCAAAATCAGGTTTCCTCACGGAAGTGTTGGTTCGAGTCCGACCGGGGGCACCATCGCTGGAATGCAGGCGGGCATTTTGTCTTCGACGGTTGGACGCTTACGTCAATGAGCGGCGTGATAGAGCGGAATAGTGCTAGGTGCAAACCAGGTGCGAAGCGCGAAGGTTACTCCCGGCGGCGATACGCACGACGAACTCGACCTTGCCTTGGGAGCTTTCAAGCTGTTGACCTTGGTGAGTCGTGCCGACTGGAGTGTGTGCTATGAGGCTGGACTGCTCGCTCCTCGTGATGATGGGTCCACATGAACGCATGTTCTATGACGCCGCGACGGTGGGCGAGGTGGCCCATGGTTCCGCGGTCCTCGAGGACTTCGCCAACCGGCTCGGCTGACCGGCCGTGATCTCCGCCCTGCGTCAAGTTCTTCTGCAGCAGGTGGCCGGCCGCTTCTTCTACGGTTGGGCAGTTCTCGGCGTCGCCGGACTCGGCATCTTCGCCAGTGGTCCTGGACAATCCCACACCTTCAGCGTCTTCGTCGGACCGATCGGCGAGGACCTCGGGCTTTCCGGCACGGAGATCGCCATGGGCTACGGTCTGGCGACCCTGGGGGCTGCGCTCATCCTGCCCTACATCGGACGCCGTATCGACCGATACGGAGCGCGCCGCACGCTGCTTGCCGTCGCTGTCGGCCTCGGGTTTGCCTGTCTGTTCTTCGGTGCCGCCGCCAATCTGCTCTGGCTCTGTGTCGGCTTCGCGTTGCTTCGGGTCCTTGGCCAGGGCTCGCTGATGCTGGGATGCGTCAACCTGGTCTCCCAGTGGTTCGAGCGCCGCCGCGGCTTTGCATTGAGCCTGATGGCGCTCGGCTTTTCCGCGTCCATGGCGATCCATCCCCCGCTCGCCCAGTGGCTCATCGATACGGTCGGATGGCGCCAAGCCTGGCTGTGGCTGGGCGTGATGACGTGGCTTCTGCTGCTGCCGCCCCTGCTGCTGGTGGTGTACGATCGGCCGGAAGCCGTCGGCCTCCGGCCCGACGGCGCGGTGAAGCCAGCCGACGGCAGCCCGCCGCCGACGATCACCGGCCTCACCTTGGGTGAAGCCCTGCGGACACCCGCCTTCTACATCATCGCGGCAGGACTGTTCTCGATGTCCATGCTTGTGACGGCACTGCACTTCTTTCAGGTCTCGATCTTCGCGGCCCAGGGGCTCAGCCGGCACGTCGCCGCCCAGGTTTTCCCGGTATCAGCCCTGGCGATGCTGGTCACGATGCCGTTCATCGGGCGCATGCTCGATGCCTTTCGAACCGAGCGGATGTTCGCGATGGGCCTCCTCGTGATGGCGGCATCGCTGACGCTGGCTTCGCTCGTCAGGGACCTGCCGACGGCGCTCGTCTACGCCGTCGTTTTCGGTGTCAACAACGCGGTCACCATGACCTATTTCGGCTACCTGTGGCCGCGTTATTTCGGCCGGCGCCATCTCGGCAGCATCCAGGGTGCCGGCCAGATGACCGGAGTCGTCGGCGCTTCGCTGGGACCGCTGCCTTTCGGCTTCGCCTACGACCTTACCGGAAGCTTTGCCGCATCCCTGCTCGCGTTCACCGCGCTACCGCTCGGCCTTGCTGTGCTCGCGCTTTTCCTGCGGGAGCCGAAACCGCACGCGCAGTCGGGTTGACAGCTACGCGCGAGGACGCAGGTGGCCAAGGGGCTGCTGCCCGGTGCCTATGCCGAGGAAGTCCGCGCCATGGCAGGGCACCGGCAAGCCGTTCGCCGAACGTGATGTCCTGCGACTGGGCAAGGCGTACCGATCAACCCGCTACGTTGCAACGAAGGCAGAGTCCATGGGCTTCAGGCGACCGACTTTTCCGTAGCCGATTGGCGCAGAAGCGATCCGATTGCGGTAGATAAATTTCCAAGGGAATCCGCTGCAAATTGTGACAAACTTGGATCGAATACGATGCACATCTATCGTCGAACCACATCCGACAACGGGGAGGAGCTGGGGCGCGCGATTCCCGGAGCGAATTTCTGTTGCGTGGCCGATTCGGGGCCATCGTTCGGTGGTCGGTACTGGCACTTGCACGTGGACGGGGTGGTGCTCAGCCGCCTGGAGGTCGATCAGGCAACCGTCGTGACGACGGACGAGAGGGTGCCCGATTTCAGCGTCTGGCACGTCATGAGCCCGCGTTGTTCGGCGAACGGCGATGACGTCGCCGGCACCGACCTCGTCGTGGTGCGGCCCGGCGAAGGCGGCACGATGCGCAGCGCCGCCGAGGCGCAGGTCACGACGTTCGGCCTGGAGGCGTCGTCGTTCGCCCAGGCCCCGGAGCTGGAGCTGCCGTTTGGGCCCTCGGCGGCAGGGCGGGCAGGCCGCTGGCGCGTCACATCGGAGGCGCCGCGGCATCGGTTCGTCGCGCGCTACCAGGCGGTCCTGGCAGAACTCGATGCCCAGCCTCGGGCGATTGAAGCGCCCGCGATTCGCATGGCGCTGCGCAACACCATGCTGCAGGCGATCATGGCACTCGGCGAAGACGGCACCTTTCGACCTGACCGGGCTACGGTCGGCCGCCATACCAGGATCATGCTGCGCTTCGAGGACGCCATCGAGGAAGCCGGCGACGAACCGATCGGCATGCTGGAACTCTGCCGCAGGTGCGGAACATCGCGGCGCTCGCTCGAGTCGGTGGTTCAGCTCAGGACCGGCAAGTCGCCTTGGGAATATCTGCGCTGGCGGCGCCTATGGCGGGCGCGATTGATGTTGCGTCAGCCGACGGACGATACGACGGTGACTGACGTCGCCTTCAGGCTGGGCTTCTGGCACCTCAGCCGGTTCGCCACCGCCTACGCGTCGACCTTCGGTGAACGACCAAGCATGACCCTCGCCAGGGCGCTCCGGTCGGAGCCCCGCACGAGACCGGAGGGTTCTGCGCAAATCGGCTAGCGTGCTGGCCGCACCTGCCGATAGCCATGTCTGGTCCAAATTGGGGGTCAGACGTGCCGCCATCCGATGGAGTCCTGTCGCTCGCAATCAGACGGACGTTGACCGTGCTGTCGGCAGCGGCCGTGGTCTGTGCCGCAAATCTCGCCGTTGCCGCCGATGAGGCCGCGACACCGGCCTCGACCCTGGCCGCGGACCAGGCCCAGCCAGATCCCGCCGCGCCCGATCCGGAGGCCTGGCGCTTGAGTTGGACCGGCTACGGCTGGCTGATGAGTGTCGCCGGTAACGTCACCACGCGCGGGCAGACGGTCGATGTCAATGCCAGCTTCATCGATCTCCTGCAAAAGAGCGATTCGATGACCGCCTTCATGAGCTATTTCGAGGCGAACAAGGGGCCCGCGGGCCTCTACGCCGATTTGGTGTGGACCAAGCTCGGCTTTGCGCGGTCGATGGCGAGCTATCGCAATCCGTTGCCCGGCCTGCAATTGAGCGTCACGGCCAATGCCGCACTCGTCACCGAGATGACCATCGCCGAGATCGGCGGGCTGTACGAGCTTCATCGTTGGCCCGGCTCCGCAGGCTCGTTCACGGCCGTCGATGCCCTGGCCGGCTTCCGCTACTGGAACATGTCGGCCAGCGCATCGGTCGACGCGCTGGCGACGGCGACCTACACGCCGCTCGGCATCGGCGCATCGCGCCAGTTCGGCGTGTCGCTTTCCAACACCACGCAATGGGTCGACCCGCTGATCGGCCTGCGCCTCAGACATCGGTTCACGCCGCATCAGGACATCCTGGTGCGCGGCGATATCGGCGGCTTTGGCCTCGGCAGCCAGATCACCTGGCAGGCGCTCGCCGTCTACAGCTACGAATGGAAGGTGGACGGCCTCGGCTTGGCCGCCGTGCTGGGTTATCGGGCGCTGGGCGCGAACTACGGCACCGGATCCGGCTTCGACGCCGCCGGCATGAATCTCGTGCTCCATGGCCCGGTCGTCGGGCTCACTTTCCGTTTTTGAGGGTCGCCGGCGACTTCATCGACAACGCACCGGCCAGCCACCGCGGGAGCCAGGATCTGCCGCGGCAATACACGGTGAATCCCACGCACCTGCTGGCATCGCTTCATTCTTGCGCAAAGCGGCTAGCGAGCAAGTGGCGGCCTGTAGCGATATTCGTCGCGACGCCGACTGGCAGCTTCGCGTGCAGATCCAGTTCTTGTTCTCCAAATAACCGACCCTTGAGGAGAGATGATCATGCCAGGGCCAATCACCGTCTTCAGCGCCAGGAAGATCATCACCATGGATGCATCGGTCGGCGAAGCCACGCACGTCGCCGTGCGGGATGGCATCATCCTCGAGGTCGGCGATGTCGATGACTGCGCAGCTTGGGGGCCTTATGTCCTCGACGAACGCTTTTCCGACGACGTCCTGATTCCGGGCCTGATCGAGAGCCACGCCCATCTGCTGGACGGGATGCTGTGGGCCAAGTCCGAGTATGTCGGCCCCGTCGACCGCCATGACCCGTCGGGCAAGCTGCGCGAGGGCCTGAACAACGTTCCGGCCCTCATCGGCCGGATGAAGGCGATCGAGGCAAGGATGACCGATCCCGCCAGGCCGCTCGTTGCCTGGGGCGTGGACCCGTCGCTCAACGATCCGATCACACCCATCACACGCCATGACCTCGACCAGGTTTCGAAGACTCGCCCGATCTTCGTTCTCCATGCGAGCTGCCACATCGCCTACGTCAATAGCGCGACGCTGGCGCTTGCGAACTACGCCGCCATCAAGGCGCCCGGCGTCCTGCGCGACGCCTCGGGCACCCCGACGGGCGAGCTGCAGGAGATGGCGGCCATGATGGCCGCCATCAAGGCCGTGGCGTCCGATCTGGTCGGCGGCTCGACTGATGCCGAGCAATTCTACAACTTCGCCAAGGTCGCCCAGGCACGCGGCGCCACGACCATCGTCGACGGCGGGGGCAGCACCTACTTCGAGCCTGCCTTCCTCGCGGCGGCGCTGGCTGCCACCTCGGCGGCCGATTTCCCCGCGCGCATCGTGGCACACAACAACGGAATCACCGTTCCGTCCGCACAGGACATGATCAAGTTCTCGGCGATGGTGGAGGGTAAGGGCAACGACAAGCTCGTCTTCCAGGGCATCAAGATTCTGGTCGATGGGTCGAACCAGGGCTTCACCGGACGGCTGCGACCGCCGGGCTATCTCGGCACCGGTGTGAACGGCCTGTGGAACCGCGCGCCCGAAGAGCTGAGACAGCTCGTGCCGGCCCTGCACGACGCTGGCCTGCAGATCGTCGCCCATTGCAATGCAGATCAGGCGGCCGAAATGTTCATCGAGGCAGTCGCCCTGGCCCAGGCGCGCAAACCGCGCTTCGACCATCGGCACTTCATCGTCCACGGCCAGTTGCTCGACGAATCCCTGCTGCGCCGCATGGCGACGCTTGGAATTCATGCCACGCTGTTCTCCAACCACCTCTACTACTGGGGCGAATTCCATCGCGCCCATACCTTCGGTGCGTTTCGCGCCGGCGCGATGAATCCTGCGGCGACGGCGCTGCGTCTGGGCGTGGTCGTATCTGCCCACAGCGACACGCCGGTGTCGCCCGTCGATCCGCTGCTCACCCTGTGGTGTGCCACCAACCGGGTGACGAGTGCCGGCCGGGTGCTCGGGCCCGCAGAGCGGGTGAGCGCCTACGACGCGCTCAAGATGATGACGTTCAATGCAGCGTATCTGTTGCACCGCGACCACGAGATCGGCAGCATCCGGGTCGGCAAGCGTGCGGACTTCGCTGTCCTCGCACACGACCCGCTCGCCGTCGATCCCATGACCATCAAGGACATCCCGGTCCAGGCGACGATCCTGGGTGGGCGTGTTTTTCCGATTGTCGGCTGACGGTCCATGAACGATTCCCAAAAGAGCGACGGGGTGAGTCGGCTTCCTGTCACCGTGATCGGCGGCTATCTCGGAGCCGGCAAGACGACGTTGCTCAATCGCCTGCTGGCGGAACCGCACGGGATGAAGCTTGCCGTGCTCGTCAACGATTTCGGCAGCGTGAACGTCGATGCCGCCCTCATCGAGAACCGCAACGGCGAGACCATCAGCCTCACCAACGGATGCGTGTGCTGTACGATCGGCGACAATCTCGGCCTCGCCCTGCACGATCTCGCCGAGCGTCCCAACGGTCCCGAGCACATCATCATCGAGGCGAGCGGTGTCGCCGATCCCGGCAAGATCGCACACTATGCCGCGAGCCATCCGCGGCTGGTCCTCGACAGCATCGTTGTGCTTGCCGATGCGGAGACCATTGGGGAGCGCGCCGCAGACAAGTATGTCGGCGACCTCATCGGACTGCAGCTTGCCGCCGCCGACGTGATCGTGCTGAGCAAGACCGATCTGGTCAGTGCCGATGCCCGCCGGCAGGTTCAGCGCTGGATCGAATCCGAAGTTCCCGACGCGCGCCTTCTCGCAACATCGGGGGCCAGCTTGTTCTCTGAGCTGCTTCTCGCCCGCAGGACCGCGCTTGTCCGGCGGATGTCTGCAGGCGGCGACGGCCATCTACAGACGTTTGCCGCGTGGACCTTCAGCCGGGAACAATCGTTGGATGGCACGGCGCTGCGCGCGACGATTGCCTCGCTGCCGCCCGCGGTGCTCCGCGCCAAGGGGATCGTAAGACTGGCCGAGGAGCCTGGTCGTCGGTTCGTGTTGCAGCTTGTCGGCCGTCGCTGGTCGCTCGAACGCATGGATATCGACAGCGGCTACGACGGCTTGCCGTCGGCGCGCAGCACGATCGTCTGCATCGGTCCGGTCGCTCAACTGGATCCAGCGCGTCTCGAAGCGCTTTTCGCGCGCGTGGCCTCCGCCATTGTCCCGCCGGCCATCGCGGCCTTGCTGCAACGGGAGGATAGATCATGAGCGAGAAGGCGCGCGTATCGGGGAGCGGATCGGCACTGTTTGCGCTGGTCGGCGCCTCGCTGCCCATGAACCTCGATCCGGCGATCCACAACATTGCAGTCGTCGCCGCCGGCAACGCACTACACATGACCGGCACCGAACGGTCTCTGGCAGCGAGCATCGGCACGCTCTGCATCGCCGCCACCATCCTGGCGACAGGCAGCCTGGGCGACCGGGTGGGCCGCAAGAAGGTGATGCTGCTGGGCTTGCTCGTGACTCTGGTCGGCGGGGTGGTCACCGCCTTGGCACCGAACTCGACCGTGTTCGCCGTCGGTCGTGCGCTCTCGGGCGTGGGATTCGCCGCCTCGTTCGGGCTGTCCTTCGCGCTGCTTCGCACCATCGCGCCCGAGCCGGAAGCGTTGGCGCGCACCGTTGCAAAATGGCTGGCACTTCAGACTTTCGCCATCGTGATCCTGTGCGTGGCCGGCGGCTACCTGGCCGGCGTGAACTGGCGAGCGGCCTACCTGGTGGGCCCTCTGGTCGGCGTGCTGGCCCTGGCCTGGTGCCTGAAAGCCGTGCCCGAGGCGAAGGATCCTGCGGCCGGCCGCTTCGACACTGTGGGCCTGGTCCTGGTGGCGGTCGGCCTGGTCAGCGCGCTCTATGCCGTCAGCAACGCCGCATCGTCGGGTTGGCTGAGCGCCAGGGTGATGGTTCCGCTGGCGGCAGGCCTGGCGGTCCTGGTCGCTTTCGGCGTCTGGGAATGGCGTTCCGCCAAGCCCGCCTTCCCGATCCGCTCCTTCGCCGATCCGCAACTGATGGTCGGCGCGTTGTCCGGCATCGCCTTCAATGTCGGCAACGCCGTCGTCGCCATCCAGCTCTCGCTGCTGTGGCAGTACGTCTACCGCTACACGCCGCTCGAGGTGAGCCTGGGACAGCTTCCCTTCATCGTCGCCTGTATCGGTGCGGCGGCCTGGGCCGGCAGCCTGGTGGCGCGTGGCGTGTCGATGCGGCTGCTGGTTCCGTCGGGGCTGCTCGCCATGGCCGCTGCCCTGGCGGCGATGGCCTTCGCCGGCGAATCGACGCCGTATTACATGTTCGTGATTCCCCTGCTCGCGGCGGGCGCCGGCCTGATGCTGACCCAGACGCCGACTGCCAACGTCTTCGTCGCCAAACCGCCGCCTGCGCTGGTCGGCGCGGTCGGCTCGTCGCGGACGGCGTTCGGCCAACTCGGCTTCGCCTTCGGATTGGCGCTGAGTTCGTCGCTGCTCTACGGCATGTTCAATCCGCTGCTGCGACAACGCCTCGAGGAGGCCGGCGCCACGCCCGGCGAGCAGGCCCAGGCCATCGGCATTCTCCAGTCCTATGTGCAGACCGGAGACACCGAGAGGTTCGACGCAAGGCTGGTGCACGAGGTCATCGCCAGCGGCACCTCGGCCTACCTCAGCAGCTACCGCGTCACGATGCTGATCATGGCCTCGCTGATTGCGCTGACGGCGGTTGCGTGCTTCTGGATTCTGCCGCGCCGCGCGCCGAAGGCCTGAGCGCCGGTGGGCCGCGGCCAGCCCGTGGTGCTTGCGGCGGTCGCTGCCGTCGTGGCATCGGGCGCAGCCTTTGCGCAGCAATCGGACACGCCGGTGGTGAAGCAGGTCGGCCAGATCCACGACAAGCTTCGAATGGCCAGGGAAAGGGAAGGAGCCGCGCTGGCCGGCGAGATCGGCGATGCCGCTTCCCGCTATGCCCGGATGAAGAAGCAGATCGCGGACGATACCGGGATCAGCTTCTCGATGGACTTCTCGGTCCTCAGCCAATGGGGCGCCCCTCGCGGAACCGACAATGCCGTGCAGGCCTTGTTCACCCCGAACCTGAACTGGCGGGCTTTCAGCGATCCGCGAGCGGGCGTCGGCTCCTTTCAGTTCGCCTACCTCGCGGCCCAGTATTGGTCCCAGGCAAATGCTGCCGACCTGGCCGGCGGCCTCGATCTCGCGAGTCCGACCAACGCTTGGCCGGTCAGCGTCAAGTACTTCAAGCAGGCGACTTACACGCACCAGTTTCCCGGCCAGTGGCTCGCCGTCACGCTCGGCCAGTACCCGTTCTCGAGCTTCGACGGCAATACCTATGCCAACGATCAGCAGTTGGGCTTCATCGCGAACTCGTTGTCCCAGAACGGCAGTCAGAACTATTCGAAGGCAAGCCTGGGCGCCTACCTGCAGGTCAATCCCATCCGCGAAGCCACGCTTGCCGTGGGCTTCCAAGACGCCAACAACCTCACCGGCAGCTACCTCCGGTTCGGGACGATCGGGCAGGGGCCTCATGACTGGTTCCTGTACGGTGCCTGGTCGCCCGACATCGCGCTCCTGGGCCAGGGCCAATACCTGCTCTTCTACTACAACCTTCCCGGCACGCCGGTTCAACCGCAGGCAAGTGAGGGCCTCTCCTTCAGCGCCTCCCAGTCGGTCGGCAGGAAGTGGGGCTTGTTCCTGCGCGCCAATACCGCGTGGAATTCGAGCTTCGCCGTGCAGTCATCAATCGCAGGCGGCACGGTCTACAACGATCCTCTCGGTCGCAATCCGCTCGACCAGATCGGACTGGGCATGGCCTGGAACCGGATAAACATGAGCCTGTATGAGGGCTCTTTCGTTCGGCCCAGCGAAACAATGCTTGAACTCTACTGGAACTGGCAGCTCTTCAAGCATCTGGTGATCACACCCGACGTTCAGCTCTATCTGCAGCCGGCGCTGACACCCAACGAGGAGATGGCTGTCGCCTTCACGATCCGGGTCACGAAACTGTTTTAGTTCCGGTCTCGAGTTAGGGGGCACGATGACGTTCATGACCCGCGAGCTGCGCGGGTATAGCTTTCGGGAGGGACAACCCTCGCGGGTTGACACTTTCTGACCAGCTTGTTTAAATTTGTGCACACGCGGTGCAATCACAAGGTGGAGGCACCTGATGCGAGCTGATAGCCGCAACGCCCGAGGCGTGAAGCGCACTCGGCGACACCTGACAAAAATTGCGGGTCTCGTCGTCGGCGCCGTATTCGGGCTTGGTGTCGGGGCAAGGAGCGCGTCGGCCCACCACCGGCCTGGGCACGGCGGTGGAGGCGTATGCTTTCTTGGGGGCACGCGAATCGCGACGCCAAACGGTGACCGCAAATCGAGGACCTGAAGACGGGCGATTTCGTTCTCGCGAAATTTGGTGGAGCATGCCCCATCAAGTCGATCCGATCGTTCAGCTATGTTCGGAGTAATGCTGCTCCATGGTCGGACCTGGAGAAGCCGGTCCGCGTTGTCCAAGGTGCCCTGGATGACAATGTTCCCCGGCGCGATCTCTATTTGACGCCAGCCCACGCCCTCTTTGTCGACGGCGTCCTGGTGCCTGCCGGCAGCCTGGTGAATGGCACCTCAATCATCCTCGACGACGCAGATGACCACGACACGCTGGAGTTCTTCCACATTGAACTCCAACGGCACGATGTGATCCAGGCCGAGAACACGCTGTGTGAGACGCTTCTCGCCGCCGAACAGCAAAGGTGTGCACCGCTTGTCGAGTTCAACGGCGGCCGCTCCCAGCTGAAGTCGCGGATCCGTAGTGCCCTTGCTCCCCTCGTGGATAAACGGCATCGGCTTGATGTCATTCGGGACCGCATAGAGGAGCGCGGCTTGGCAGCTGCGCATGCACGCCTTGGCGTGGCGACCAGCAACGGTCGGGCCGACATCGGGAGTGGCCGATAGAATTTGCGGGCAACATGCCGGCAGCCCGGCCCGAAGCATGCTCCCGAGACTACCTGACGGGCGCAGGCAAGCCGCATCGGGAAGCCCTTCGGACGTCTTTTTTTGCGTGCATCAGGCGGTTGGAGGCGATCTGCGCTGACGGATGATCGTCCAGATGCAGGCTGCAGCGGCGAGCACCAGGGTGGCATAAGGAGCCCAGGCTTGTGGTTCTCCCATCGTCTGGAGGGTTATGCCACTCAGGAGGCACCAGAGAGCGGGGATTGGTAGAAGCAACGGCAAAAGCCTGCCACGGGCGAGGAGCAGAAGGCCGAGCGTCGCCATCGCCGTCGGATCCGGCGCGATGCCAAAAACCTCGGACGA
The DNA here is from genome assembly GCA_030684475.1 of Reyranella sp. GTDB lineage: Bacteria > Pseudomonadota > Alphaproteobacteria > Reyranellales > Reyranellaceae > Reyranella. The sequence goes on from JAUXWB010000009.1 coordinate 11,006, forward strand.
GACCCAGCCACGTCCCTGTAGCGGCGCAAGCAACGGCTGTCCGACGAGTGCGAAGGCAAGGATGAGAAAGCCCAGCCAACCGGCAAGCCCGCGCCGGTTGAAGACGAGGCCGCCAAGGAAAACCCCGGAGATGAGGAGCAGCACGCCTTCAACGATGAAGGCCGGCGCGACATAGGCGGCGGCCCAGTTGATGGTCGCGTAGCGGTTCCACACGAAGGACCACCCGACGAAGATCCAAAGGATCGCGAGGGTGAGTGCGAGCCACCGTGCGGAGGTTTCCGGCCGCCGCGCGACGAGCAGGACAATGATGAGGCCGGCGGCTAACGTCGGAACTTGCAGAGGCCAGAGCGCCGCATTGTGCAGTTCGAACATCCGCCAGTAGACGCGCGGCGAAAAGAGCAGGAAATCCTCCGGCCGGTAGGTCCACCACTCCGACATCAAAGAGCCCGGACGTGGGCCGAGATGCGCTCCCGCATGGTCAGGTCCGGCATGGGCCCGGCGGCGGCCGAGAGGTTTTCGCGCACGTGGTCGACGCGGGTGGTCGCTGGAATTGCGACGGTGACGGCTGGGTGAGAGAGAATGAACTTCAGGATGAGCTGCGACCAGCTCGACACGCCGAGTTCGGCCGCCCATGCGGGCAGTGGCTCACTCTTGAGCCGGTGGGTCAGCGCGCCCTGCCGGAACGGCCGGTTGACGATCACGGCAATGCCGCGCTCCGCCGCCAGCGGCAGCAGCCGCTCCTCCGCCTCGCGGTCGACGACGTTGTAGGAGAACTGCACGAAATCGATAGGCTCGCTCCGCATTATCTGTTCAAGAAGATCATGGCGGCGCCCTTCGGATGTCGTGATTCCAACATAGCGCACGGCACCTGCCGCCTTCATCTCGAAGAGCGTCTGCAGATGCGCCTTCCAGGCGAGGAGATTGTGAACCTGAACGAGGTCGAACTTTGGCACGCCCCAGAAGCGACGCGATTGCTCGATCTGGGCCGGGCCTGCCGTTGCCGAGGCCGTCCAGACCTTTTCAGCCGAGAATAGCGTGGAGGGTCGCCCGAGCTTTTGAAAACCATAGCCGACCACCGGCTGCGACGAGCCATACATGGGGGAGGAATCGATCATGCGACCGCCTGCCTCGAAGAAGGCGGCCATGACGTTCACGCATGCGTCCCTGAGCACCGGATCGCCGCCGACATTGAAGGTGATCCAGGTCCCCAGCCCTACGATCGGCATCGCCTCGCGGGTTGAGGGTATGGGGCGGCGGGCGGGCGGGCCCTCCTGGGCGTGCAGAGAGACTGGCAAGAGCGCCGCTCCGCCCGTTGCCGCCAACGAGCCTTGCACGAACATTCGGCGTGTCGTCTGCATCCGATGCTCCATCATCCCGGGGGAAGTCCGGCGCAAAACGCGAAGAATGAGAGAACACCCCTGCCGGCTTCTCAGCACGAAATTGCCGGACTGGGGCATCAGGAGATCCAGCATCCCGGCCGTTCGGCCACGGCAACAGACCGGCAACTGCCCGGGTCAATGCCGCTGACGAGGGTGTGCAGACCCAGGGTGCGAAGGCCCGGTCGCGTCGCGCGCAGGCAGCCTCGGTCGCCTGGGGTCTTGTTAGCGTCTTTGACCCAGGAACATCATCAGGAACTGGAACAGGTTCACGAAGTCGAGGTAGAGGCTCAAGGCGCCGAAGATCGCGACCTTCTCGGCCGTGTCGCTGCCCCAGGCCTCGGCATACTGCTCCTTGATCTTCTGGGTGTCGTAGGCGATCAGGCCCGAGAAGATCAGCACGCCGGCGGCGGAGATGACGAAGCTCATCGTGCCCGACGGCCAGATCATGTTGACGAGCATGGCCAGGATCAGGCCGATCACGCCCATGAACAGGAACTTGCCGATCGCCGACAGGTCGCGCTTGGTGGTGTAGCCGTAGAGGCTGAGGGCACCGAAGGCGGCCGCCGTCACGAAGAAAGTGCGGGCGACCGAAGCGCCGGTATAGCGGAACAGCAGCAGCGACAGGCTGACGCCCATCAGCGCCGTGACCGCCCA
>JAUXWB010000014.1 GCA_030684475.1 Reyranella sp.
AGGGTGCGGTGGGCGTCGTGCAGGCAGCCGCGGTTGCCCATCAGGGTCCCGCGCGCTTCGGAGGAGACGATCTCGCCGAACGGCGTCACGCGGTTCTGCAGCGGCATGGCGTCATTTTGCACGCGGGGTGGCGCCGGCAAAGCCCGGGGCGGGGACGCTTCCTCCATTGCATGGGTTATGCCTTAATGATAACATAGCTCCGTGACGGAAACGCGGGATCCGACGCTCGACGTGTTGCTCGATCTCGATGGGCAGGTGCTCGTCGTCGATCCGGCCGGCGGGCATTGGGTCCGGTTCGTGGTCAAGAGGGTGCCGGTGTCTGCGGAGAAGCCGCATGGTCTCGACTACTCGCTGACCCTGCACGGGCCGGACGGCGAGCGCCTGGTCGGCTTCGACAACGCGCATCCGGTGGGGCGGCAGAGACGCGGCGATCCGCAGGACCATCGTCATCGCCTGCGGACGATCAGGGCCTACGATTATCAGGATGCCGCGACCCTGCTCGGCGATTTCTGGACGACGGTGGATGCGGTGCTGCGCGACAGAGGAGTGGTTCCATGACGACACTGAGGGTGGGCATTGCCAGCTACGAGGAGATGAAGGCCCGGACACTGGCGGTGGCGTCGGGCCAGCGGCGCATCGCCGCCGGCGAGCCGAAAGTTTGGTTCACCTCGACGGAGTCCTTCGCCAGGGTCCTGTCGAAGGGCAACCGCGAGCTGTTGCGGATCATCGCCGAGGAGGCGCCGGGCTCGCTCGATGAACTGGCCCGGCTGAGCGGCCGGGCGAAGTCGAACCTGTCCCGGACGCTGAAGACCATGGCGGGCTACGGTCTCATCCGCCTCGAACGCGGCGCGCGCGGCCGGCTCGCCGCCAGGGTCGTGCACGACCGGGTCGAACTCGACCTGCCGCTCGCGCGCCGGCGCAAGGCCGGATAGGCTCGTCGTCGGCATCTTCCTATTTACGCATGCCAGCCATGCAAAACAAAAGTTGCAGGTTTGACAGGATTCAGCTAGGAAATTAACTACCTTGGCGGGAGTGCGCTTCCGCCGCCTGATGAACCCATCCACGAGCCCATCCGGCCCGCCCGCGCCCCTTTTTTCAGGCGCTTCGGCGGGCTTTTTCATGTCCAGGGAGTTGCCCCATGTCTTCCATCAAGTCTTCCATCAAGTCTTCCATCATCTCTCCGATCGTTCGCCGTCGCCGCATCACCGCCGCCTCGCCGACACCCCAGAAGCTCGCGACGTTCCTGCGTCACCTCGAGGAGAGCGGCTCGGTGAGCGCCGCCGCCGAGCGCACCGGCATCTCCCGCAACACCGTCTACCTCAGGCGCAAGGCCGATCCCGAATTCGCCCTGGGCTGGGGGAAGGCCCTCGACATGGCGGCCGCGGCCCTGCTCGACGCCGCCATCGCCCGCGCCCACGACGGCACCGAGCGCGTGCTGTGGCGGGACGGAAAGCGGGTGGGCACGGTCCGCGAGTACGACAACCGCCTGCTGATGTTCCTGCTGCGCACGCTCAAGCCGGAGGTATTTGGCAGGAGGGTGCCCCCGTGAATTTCCGGACAGACTGATTCCGGACAACTCGTGTGTGAAAAATCGGCCGGCGATGGTCCACAGCTGGGGTCCACGCCGGGCGAACAAGCCGGACAACTCATGACAACTCAGGACAACTTCTGACAATGCCGCACAGTTGGTGTCCTTTCTGGCGTGCCCAAAAGGCCCGATTTACCGGGGTTTTTTCAGGGCCCGTTTTTGAAAGAACGCGATTGGCCGTGATTCGACGCGATTCGGCGGCGGAAAAACCTGTTCTTACTGGGAGCGCGCCACCCGGCCGTCAGTTCTTGGCGTCGGCGGCGACCTGGACCTTGATCATCTTGTCGGGCGGCGGCGAAACGGCGCCCGAGCCCGGGGCGCCGCGCTTGATCTTGTCGACGTGCTCCATGCCCGACGTCACCTTGCCCCACACGGTGTACTGGCCGTCGAGGAAGTTCGAGTCCTTGAAGACGATGAAGAACTGGCTGCGGGCGCTGTTGGGGTCGTTGGTGCGGGCCATCGAGACCGTGCCGCGCCTGTGCGGCTCCTTGGAGAACTCGGCCGGCAGCAACTCGCCCATGCCACCCCGGCCGGTGCCCTCGGGATCGCCGGTCTGGGCCATGAAGCCCTCGATCACGCGATGGAAGGCGACGCCATCGTACTTGCCCTCGCGGGCGAGCTTCTTGATCTGGGCGACGTGCTTGGGTGCCAGGTCGGGCCGCATCTCGATCACGACCCGGCCGTCCTTGAGATCGATGTAGAGGGTGTTCTCCTTGTCCGCGGCGACCGCGGCCCCTGCGAACGGGAGGGGGGCGAACGGGAGGAGGGCGGCAGCGGCGATGGAGAAGAGGAACTTCCGGCGCATGGTCACTCCTTCGCGTCGGCGGCGACCTGGACCTTGACCATCTTGTCGGGGGGAGCGGCGACGGCGCCCGACTGGCCGGCGCCGCGCTTGATCTTGTCGACGAACTCCATGCCCGACGTCACCTTGCCCCACACGGTGTACTGGCCGTCGAGGAAGTTCGAGTCCTTGAAGACGATGAAGAACTGGCTGCGCGCGCTGTTGGGCTCGTTGGTGCGGGCCATCGAAACGACGCCCCGCACATGCGGCTCCTTCGAGAACTCGGCATTCAGCAGGTCGCCCATGCCGCCGCTGCCGGTGCCGTCGGGATCGCCGGTCTGGGCCATGAAGCCCTCGATCACGCGATGGAAGACCACGCCATTGTACTTGCCCTCGCGCGCGAGCTTCTTGATCTGCGCCACGTGCTTGGGGGCGAGGTCGGGGCGCATTTCTATGACGACGCGGCCGTCCTTCAGGTCGATGTAGAGGGTGTTTTCCTTGTCCATGGCGGCAGCGCTCCTGCGCATGAGAAAGACGGCGGAAAGTGCAACGGCGCGGGACCTTAAAGGCCATCGGTCGAAAGACAAGCGGCAACTTGGTGGCAGCTCCCGGCCAGGATGTGCATCGTTTGCCGTGGTTTTTGGGGCTCCGGTGGGTACAGTACCGGTCGCGCATTGTGGGAAGTCATACTTTAAGCGGATTGGTCGATGACCGCCCTGAGCGGCGGGGACAGGCTTGAGGACGAGCCATCCCCCATGAGTTCCGTGCTCGAACGGCCCAGCACCACGGAAGGCGAGATGCCGTCCGGGGCGCGACCGCTCGACCGGATCTTTCCCCTGCACGGGGACGCCACCCGCGGCCGGCAGATGCAGGAGACCTGGCAGGCCTTCTGTAGCGGGATGGACGGGGCGGTGCGCGCGTTGCTCGACAAGAGCCGCTCGCCGCCGGAGATCGCCTATGCCATCGGCGAACTCGTGCACAACACCTTCCGCACACGTGGCGTTACGCTCACGAGCTTCGAACTGCGCCGGCTGGTGGCCGAGGTCCTCGATCTGCAGGATCGGGCGAGAGCGCCGGTGGTGGAGCGCCCCGAGCCTGCGCTGGTCGTGTTCACGGCCGAACCGGCGCCGAACGCCAAGCCATGGACCGGCGACGAACCCGCACCGCCGGCAACCAGGCTGCCCGACTCGGTGTTCCAGGCGCCGCCGTCGCCGCTGGTCGAATTGCCGATCCGCGATGCCGTCTCGTTCGACGGGCTGCTGGAGACCGTCGTTGCGCGGGCGCGCGTGCGTCTCAAGACTGGTGTCGATCGCGAGACGGCCCGTGGTGCGATCGACGCCGTCCTGGGCGACCTCCCGGCCGAGGGGCGTGAACGGCTGGCGCTGCTGGCGCTGAGCGAGATCTGCGGCCTCGGGTTGATCGACAGGCTGTGGGCGGACCGCTCCGTCCGCGCCGTCGTCGTCAACGGGCCGGAGGCGGTCTTTGTCGAGCGCAACGGCGTGCTCGAGCCGGCGCCGGAACGATTCCGCGATCGCGCGCATCTGCTCGACATCGTCGGCCGCCTGACCCGCACGCCGCCCTCGGGCGTCGCCGTATTCCGGCTGCGCGACGGCAGCGAGGGCACGGTGGTCCTGCCGCCGGCCGCCCCGTCCGGTCCGGTGCTGCATTTACGCCGGGGCGAACCAGGCGCTGCGACCTTCGAACGCCTGATTGCCTCCGAAATGCTCGATCGGCGGATCGCCGATCTTCTGAGAATCGCGGTGCGCTGCCGCCTCGATGTGCTGATCGCAGGACCGGAGGGCTCGGGAAAAACCGCGTTGCTGGCCGCGATCGCCCGCGATCTCGGCGACACGGTCCGGATCGTCACCGTGGCCCGGCATCGCGAGTTTCGCTGGCCGTCGCCGTCGAAGGTCGAACTCGTGGCGTCCCCCGAGGGCGAGGGCGGCGCCTCGTTGCCCACGCTTCTGGCGACAGGTGTGCGGTTGCGGCCGGATCTGCTTCTTGTCGATTCGATCCAGCCGCGCGAGCTGTCGGCCCTGGGCAAGGCTCTGTCGCATGGCGAACGGGCAACCATCGCCGCCGCGCCACAGGCGGCGGTCGCAGCACTTCAGGGACGATTCGATCTTTCCATCCGTCTCGGGCGGGGCCGCGATGGCCTGTTTCGCGTCGCATCGGCGGCGGACTCGTCGGGTGCGGAGCTGTTTGGGCATGAGAATGGTCGGTTTCACCGCAGGACGGCGGAGCCATCATTCGCGGTTCTTGTGCGGGAGGCGGGCTATGGCGAGGCGCTTTCCGTCGTCCTGCGCTAGCGACTGCGACCGGCCGCCACATACCGAGTGGGGGTGAAAACCCGTTACCTGCCAGAGCTATATCTGGTACTAACCGCTGGGAAATGCGGGGGATTTTGCGGTTCGGAATCCTGAGGGAATTCGGTGCCGCTCAAGGGGACGGATGCATGGTCGGCAAGCGCGTGTTGGGCATTTTCGGAGTTCTGTCGGCGATCGCGGGACTTGGCATCGCGAGCAGCGCCCGCGCACAGCCGGTCATCGGCGTGCCGCATGAATGGCAGATGGATTTTCCGCCGTCCTATACGCCGTTGATGGACAAGGTTGCGTCGCTGCACGATCTGCTCCTGGTGATCATCACGCTGATCTGCGTGTTCGTGCTGTTTCTGCTTGTCTATGCGATGTGGCGGTTTCACGTCTCACGCAACCCGACGGCCACCGTCACGACGCACAACACGGTCCTCGAGATTGCCTGGACGATCATCCCGATCCTCATCCTCGTGGTCATCGCGATCCCGTCCTTCCGGCTGCTCTACTACGGTGACAAGGCGACGGACGCCGCGTTCACCATCAAGGTCACGGGACACCAGTGGTACTGGTCCTACGCCTATCCCGATCAGGGCAACTTCACCGTCGAGAGCCGCATCCTGAGCGAGGCCGATCGGGTCAAGCTGAAGCCCAACCAGCCCCGCATGCTGGCGGTCGACGAGGAGATGGTCATTCCCGCGGGCGCCACGGTGCGGCTCATCGGCACGGCCGCCGACAGCATGCACGGCTGGACCGTGCCAGGCTTCGGCATCAAGAAGACCGTGATCCCCGGACGCCTCAACGAGGGTTGGATCAACGTTCCCAAGGAGGGCTACTACTTCGGACAGTGTTCGCAGATCTGCGGCAACTTGCACTCGTACATGCCGATCGCCGTCCGGGTCGTCTCCCAGGCCGAATTCGACAAGTGGGTCGAGCAGAAGAAGAAGTCGGCCGGGCTGCTGCCCGCGACCGACGTCGCTTCCGCCACCCCTCCCGCCACCCGCTAAGCGCTCTCCGCAGGAGATTCGATAATGGCCACCGCGCACGGCGCCACTCACGACCATAGCCACGACGACCACCACACGCCGACCGGTTGGCGTCGCTATGTCTACAGTACGAATCACAAGGACATCGGCACGATGTACCTGGTGTTCTCGATCTTCGCCGCCCTGATCGGCGCCGGGTTCTCGGTCTACATGCGGCTCGAGCTGATGCAGCCGGGTGTGCAGTATTTCAACGGGCCCGACGGCACGCCGAACGGTCATTTCTGGAACACGATCGTCACGGCCCACGGCCTGATCATGGTGTTTTTCGTCGTGATGCCCGGACTGATCGGCGGGTTCGGAAACTGGTTCGTGCCGCTGATGATCGGCGCGCCCGACATGGCGTTCCCGCGCATGAACAACATCAGCTTCTGGCTCCTGCCGCCGGCCTTCATCCTGCTGCTGCTCTCGGCCCTGATCGGCGGTGGCGTCGTCACAGGGTGGACGATCTACGTGCCGCTCTCCGTTCAGCAGGGCGCGGGCATGG
>JAUXWB010000018.1 GCA_030684475.1 Reyranella sp.
CCATTCGTCCTGCACCAGCTCGAGCCGGTCGGTGAACTTCATCAGGTCGCCCACCTTGATATAGGCGGCAAAGTACGGCTGGTGGTTGGTCAGGATACGGGTGTCGAAGACATAGTTGTCCGCCACGTCCTTCTGCCAGCCGCCGTTGATCAGATAGTGCCAGGCGAGACGGCCCAGCACGGTGGCGGGCACCTTCGCGGTCGGCGGCGTGCCGTCCGCCTTCACCTCGGTCGGAGCGCCCCCTGTCATTCCCGGGGGCGGCTTGTCGTTGGGTTCCTTCTCGGAAGGCGCGGTCGGGTCGACCGGCACGCCGAAGAACTGGTCGCGATAGTCGGACAGGAGCTGATGCAGGTCGGAGGTGTCGACCTTGATGCCGGGATAGTAGATCTCGTCGAACGACATCGCCTTGGTATGGGCGTTGAGCTCGGCCACTTCCTGAGGCGAAAAACCGTCGCGCTTGTAGAGCACGGTCGCGGTCGAGAGGTAGGACGAGACGACGTAAAATCTCTGGGCGACGTCCTTGCCGCCATCAACGTCACGCGCCGCCGCGACCATCGTGGCGTAGAGCTTGAGCACCGACTTGGGCGGCTCTTCCTTGTTCCACATGGTGACCGAGAGGATGCCGCCGGGGGTGAGCGCGCGCATGTAGGCGCTCATGGCTTCGCGCGTGTAGGAATATTTCTCGACGATGGAGAAGCCGCCCGGGCTCGAGAGGCCGGCCGAATCGGCCAGCGACAGGTCGATGATGTCGTAGCGATTCTTCGTCCCGGCGACATAGAGGCGGCCGTCATAGTCGATGACGGTGACTTTGGGGTTGTTCAGCACGTCGCCGGTGAAGGCCCTCAGCCCCTTATCCTCGCGGAACGCCTTCAGCAGCGCGGGATTGCCTTCCGCGACCGTCACGTGCTTCGAGCCCGACTTCAGCGCCACCGCGGTAGAAATGCCGCCGCCGAACTGCACGACGAAGGTGCTGGGATCCTTCTTCAAGAGGTACGGATAGAACATCGGCAGATATCTGAAATACGGCGTCTCGTCGGCCGGCAGATCTTTTATGATGCCCGACGGCCCCTCGGAGTCGATGTAGAGTCCGAGATAGGCGTTGGCCGGCATCTTGGGGACATTGAAGGCGGCGTTGTCGGACTGGCCCGGCGCGAAGTGGAGATAGGAGCTGGAATAGACTTCGAGATAGCCGAACGGCGAGGCGCGCTCGTAGGTGCGCACCGCGTCGGGGAACTTGCGGGCGTAGGACACGCCCTTGTAGTCGGACACCGCGAGCTTGGGGATGCCGAGCAGCGGTGGCGCCGCGTAGTGCACGACCGCCGATAGCACGGCGACACCGACGATGACGGCGATGCCGCGCCGATCGCTCATCGCCACGAACCACAGGATGCCGCCGGCCAACCACAGCAGCAGCGGCGCCATGATGAGGTCGTCGGGCTTGAAGAAGTACATGGCGAGCAGCACGGACAACCCGCACAGGCCCGAGCCCACGAGGTCGGCGAAGTAGACGCGGTTGAAAGTCTTCTTCGCCTTCAGGAAGACGACGCCGAGATAGAGGGCGCCGGCCAGGAACGGCATGAAGTAGAGCACGAAGTTGGCGAGCAGCCGCCACTTCTGCATCGGGTCGGAGATCAGGAAGATGGCGTTGAACGGCACCTGCTGGGCGGCGAGGTTGCACACCACCATCAGCGGCCCGAAGGCCAGCAGCGCACCCTTGATCGCGCCCAGCCAGTGCCGCTCGAACCAACCCTTGCCGACGCACATGACGGCGCTGGTGAGACCGAAGCCGAACATGGCGAGGCTCACGACCAGCGAGCCGAAATGAGCCCAGCTGCCGACCGAGAACACCCGCATGATGCCGATCTGCAGCGCGATGATGCTGCCGGCGACGAGGCCCACGGAGAGATAGAAGGAAAGCGACGGGCGATTGTCGAGATCGACGGAGACGGTCAAAGGGGGGAAGTCTCCTGCTGGGGGCGCGCCACTCCAGTGGCGCGGTCAGGACTCATGAGAAGACGCGCCACTGGAGTG
>JAUXWB010000036.1 GCA_030684475.1 Reyranella sp.
GCCGTCGCGCCGCCGCCATCCTCCGGCCCGCCCCCCGCGGAGCCCGCCACGGCGGTGCCGAAGCGCCGCGTCGGCCTCTACGCCGGCGCCGGCGCTGCAGTCCTGGTGCTAGCGGTCGGCGGTTACCTGGCGTTGGGATCCGGCTCAGCACCTCCACCGAAACAGATCGATTCAGCGACCGAGCTGCAAACGGCCCGCGACGCGCTGGCCGCCGCCGAAGACCGCGCCAGGCGCGAGGCCGATGAGCAGGCCCGCCGGGCGGCCGAGGCCGAAGCGCAGCGCAAGACGCAGGAGGAAGCCGCTGCGCGCCAGCGCGCCGAAGAGGAGACGCGTCGTGCCGCGGCGGCCAGGGCCGAGCAGGACCGCGTCGCCAGCGAGGCCGCGCGTCAGAAAGCCGAACAGGACGCCGCCGCGCGCCGCGCTGCCGAGCAACAGCAGGCACAGCAGAAGGCGGCGGCCGAGGCCGCCGAGCGGCAGCGCGCCGACGACGAGACACGCCGGGCACGCGAGGCGTTGGCGGCCGCCGAGGCCGAGGCTCGCCAGAGGGTGGACGCCGAGGCCGCGCTCAGGCGTCAGATCGAGGAGGAGATACGGCGCAAGATCGAAGCCGAAATCGCGGCCAAGCGACAAGCGGAGGAGGAAGCGAGCCGGAAAGCGGCAGCCGACCGGGCAACGGCCGACAAGGCATCCGTGCAGACGACCGCGGCGCAGCCCAAACCGGAAGACGACAGGAAAGCGGCTGAGGCGGCCGAGATAGCGCTGCGGCTCGGCATGGCCGACCGCCAGCGCATCCAGGTTGCGCTGACCTCGCTCGGCTTCGACACGAGAGGCGCCGACGGTGCCTTCGGTCCGCGCTCCCGCGACATGATCGCGGCCTGGCAGAAGGCACGCAATCACCCCGCGACCGGCTTCCTGACGGCACCACAGAACCAGGTGCTGCTGCGCGAGGCAGCGCCGGCGATCGCACGCTACGACGAACAGCAGGAGAAGGCCGCGGAGGCCAAACGCAAGGCCGAGGAAGAGGCCAAGGCCCGAACCGCGGTCGCGACACCTACGCCGGCCGCGGCGACTCCGAGCACGACTCGACCGAGCGTCGCCAGTGCCGCGCCTTCCGGGGTCGGCGGCCTCATCGACGGGACCTATAGCGGCTCGATGAGCATCGACAATAGTAACAACCGCCCCGCCGTCGTGCACCTGTCGGTAAGGATGGCGAACGGCAGCGGCAGCGGGACGGTCACCAATCCTCTCTGCGGCGCTCTCCCGATGTCTCTCAAGGTAGATCCGTCGGGAAAGGTGACAGGCGATATGAAGTTCACGTTCCTCTCGAACTGCGGCAGCGGCACCAGCGGCAGGATCAGCGGCCAGGCCGAAGGCAGCAAAGGCATCAGACTCGAAATGGAAAGCACGACAACAAGTGCACGCGGCCGGGGAAAAATCAGACTGAATGAAGCGCCATGATAAATGGTCTGGGCGAAGGTTCTGTACGCACCTTATGGAAAGAGCCGTGATTTCACGACGCATCACTGTTACTTCCGGATTTGTCTCTGATCTGCCGGCACCGGCGGTGGGATCGGTCGCCACGGGATCGGGCGCGGTCGCCTGCCCCAACCCGCGGTTCGGCAAGGTCTCGGGAAGAATTTGACGTTCAGCAAGATTATGCCCATTCTTTCGATAGGCTGGCCTTTCTCGCGCCGGCCATTTCCTTTCCGGCAAGATCTGCCCGCGGGTTCGCGCCCGAAGCGCCTGGCGCAGCCGCCGTGGGTCCTGACCTGTGGGTGAGACAATAACGGACCCCACCTTCCCCACGGCTGCCGGCCAGCGCGACGTTCTTGAGGAAGCGGACCTTCTGGGCGCGGTCGGTGAAGCTGGCGTGAAACAACAGGGCCGTCCCCACGCAGTGACCGGCGAGCGCCACTGCGGCGAACCTCACTTTCCAGCCGACGATCAGGAGAAACGCGCCGCCGATTTCGACCACGATGGCCACGGGAAGAAGCAAGCCCGATCGTGCCGTGCTGCACCATGAACTATCCGGCCTCGTCGTGGCCCGCGATCCTGCCGATCCCCGACCACAGGAAAAGGCCGGCCAGCAGGTACCGCGCCGCCAGCAGCACGCTACCGTCGCCCGTTTCGTCCATCGGCCGCGCTCTCCCGCTCCACCGCTTTCAGTGTAGCCGGTCGGGGTTGGCATTGGTACGACACGAGGCCGACCTCAATTGAAACAACGGTACCGGGGAACGACGAGATGAGCTGGCAACCGGAGATGGACGAACTGCGCCGCCGCCAGGAGATGACGAAGCGCATGGGCGGGGCCGACAAGGTCAAGCGCCAGCACGATGGCGGCCGGCTGACGGTGCGTGAGCGCATCGACCGGCTGCTCGACAAAGACTCCTTTCGCGAACTCGGCAGCATCGCCGGCAAGGCCGAGTACGACCACGCCAACGACCTGGTCGATCTGACGCCGGCCAACGCCGTGATGGGCCGCGGCAGGATCGACGGCCGGCCCGTGGCGGTTACCGGCGACGACTTCACCGTGCGCGGCGGCTCGGCCGACGCCACGATCAAGGAAAAGTCCAACTTCATCGAACGCTACGCCAACCAGTACCGCGTGCCGGTGATCCGCATGATCGAGGGCTCCGGCGGCGGCGGTTCGGTGAAGACCATCGAGACCACCGGCCGCGCCAACGTCCCGGGCGTCAGTGGCTGGGAATGGGTCGTGCAGAATATGGGCGCCGTGCCGACGGTGGGGCTGGGTCTCGGCTCCGTCGCGGGTCTGGGCGCCGCGCGGCTCGCCGCCACGCACTACTCGGTGATGGTGAAGGAGATTTCGGCGATGTTCGTCGCCGGCCCACCGGTGGTGAATCGCCTCAGCCCCAAGCAGTACGACAAACAGGAACTGGGCGGCTGGGAGATCCAGCTTCGCGCCGGCGCCATTGACGAGGCGGTCGACAGCGAAGACGAAGCCTTCGCTGCGACGCGCCGCTTCCTCTCCTACCTGCCCTCGTCTGTCTATGACGCGCCGCCGCGCGGCCCACAGACCGACGATCCGGGGCGGCGCGAGGAGGCGTTGTTCGACGTCATCCCGCGCGACGTCCGCAAGGTCTATCGCATTCGCCCGATCGTCGAGAAGGTGGTCGACCAGGGCAGCTTCTTCGAGATGGGCAGGCTCTACGGCCGGTCGGTCGTCACCGGCTTCGCCCGCATCGATGGCTGGCCGGTCGCGGTGATGGCGAGCGATCCGATGTTCTATGGCGGCGGCTGGACGGCCGACGCCTGCCAGAAGGTGACGCGCTTCCTCGACATGGCCGAGACCTTCCACATGCCGGTGGTCTATTTCTGCGACTGTCCCGGCTTCCTGATCGGGCTCGAGGCCGAGAAGAGCGGCGTCATCCGCCAGGGCGTGCGCGCAATGTCGGCTATGTTCCAGACGACGGTGCCGTGGTGCACCTTCATCATCCGCAATGCCTTCGGCGTCGCTGGCGCGGCCCACCAGAACGGCTCCAGGGTTAACTGGCGCTATGCTTGGCCATCCGGCCGCTGGGGGTCACTGCCGCTGGAAGGCGGCATCGAGGCCGCCTACCGCGCCGACATCGCCGCCGCGGACGACCCCAAGGCCAAGATGGCCGAGATCGAGGAGCGGTTGAACAAGTTGCGCTCGCCGTTCCGCAGCGCCGAGACTTTCTGGATCGAGGAGATCATCGACCCGCGCGACACCCGCAAGGTCCTGTGCGAGTTCGTCGAACTGGCCGCCCCCATTCGCGGCGCCGGGCGCAGCAGCCTTTGGATGCGGCCCTAATTTTTCATCCGGGGTTCCTCAGCCGGGACCGCGCCAGCCGTAGCCGCTGAGGCGGGGCAGCAGACCGCACGCCGGCTCGAACGGCGGGTTACTGAGATAGTCCTGGTCGGAGACGACATAGGCCTTGCCGGGCGTGCGGCTGACGACCGCGGTCAGCGCCGGAAACGACCAGTCCTGGAAGAACAGCTTGTTCGGCCACTCGTGCAGCGGCAGCGTCTCTGCCCGGATGATGCCGGTGCGATCATCGACCAGGCTGCGAAGGCCGTCGAGATAGCCCGCCCACAACCGCGTGAGCGCGATGTCGGGAACCGCCGCGGCAAATGTCAGCGCCGTGGCAAGGGTGAGCAGCCGCCGCGAGACCGCTGCCTCCCCCATCGTCGTGAGCACCGCGGGTGGATTGTGCTGCCGGCTGGCGAGCAACCACATACCTCCCAAAAGCAGGGCAAGCAGGATCCCTGCCGCCTGGCGCGCCACGTAATGAGAAGGGGGATAGAGGATCGACGGTAGGTGCAAGGCGCGCCACCACGGCGACAGGGCAAGAAGGCCGGCAACGACACCCAAGACAATGAGCGGCCCCCGACCCTGTAGCCAGGATGGCCGACGCAGAGCCGCCACGCCGCAGATCACAAAGCCGGCCAGGGGAATCGCGAACTGTATGTTCTGCCAGAAGTCGACGCTGGTCGATCGCACCTTGAGGAAGTGCGGGTGGTCCCAGTAGTCGACGATCGTCGCGGCGGAAACCACCGCCGCGCCAGCGAAGGCGAGCGCGGCAAGGGCATAAAGAACGCGCGGACCGAGGTCGGCGCCCGCCCCGCGCCGCGAGGCCCAGACGATCGCCACCGCAAGCAGCGGCCCCAAATAGACCATTGCTTCGTAGGAGCGCAGGCAAAGCGCCCCGAGCGCGCACAGGATTACCGCGTCGCGGACGCTCCTGCCGCTCGTCGTCAGCACCACCGCCATGGCAGCGGTCACGGCTGCAAAGGTCGCATTGTATTCGCCGACAATGAAAAACGAAGTCGGCAGGTAGACCGCGGCGACGATGGCGATGACGGCAGCAAGAAGCAGCGGGTCGTTTCTCACACGCGCCAGCGCGACATGATAGAGGGCAGCCGGTACCGCGAACAGTGCGGCCGAGTAGGCCATTGTCAGCAGCATGGTGTTGCGCACGCCGGCGTCCATCAACAGCAACACGGGCGCCTGGGTCAGCCAGTCGATATGGGCGCGAGCGGCATAGAAATCGTGAAAGTGTTCGCGGTCGAGCAGATTCACCAGGAAGGCCGAGCCGTCCCAGAAGAGCCCGCGGCATTCGACGGCATCGTAGACAACCAGGGCCCACAGCAACAGGACAACGCCCCGGTAGGCCGTGATTTGCTGGACCTCGCGCATGGCTAGTCGCGCCAAACGAAGGATCCGAGAGGGTATGGCTGCGCCGGCGGGAACGGCTGCCAGGAGTTGAAATTCTTGGGGGGCGCAATGATCCCATCGCCGCGCTTGGCCCGCAGCGCCAGGCTCAGGCTCGGCAAGATCCAGGCTTCGACCAGATGAAGGTGCGGGTTCACCGCCAGCGAAGTGTCCTCGAATGCGATCACCCCGCCCTGCGACCGGACCGCGGTGCGCACCGCGTCGAGATACAAGATCCAGGTTCTCGTCAGGTAGATGTCCGCGGGCAGCCCGGCCAACAGGATCAGAAGCGCGAAAACGACGAACCGCCGGGCCGCGTCGGGTGCGCGCAGGATCGCGAGAGCCGGCAGTTTGGCGCCGATGCTGGAGCGGTAGGCCCAGATGAAGATCACGATCGTCGCGATCACCAGTCCCGCCGCCGTCCGCGCGACGTACTGCGACTTGGCCAACGGCCGCACCAACGTGTCACCGGCCGCCAGCAGCGGTGACAATGCGAGAATGACAAGGCACAGCCCGGCCCACCAATAGGGCTTTGTCCCCAGCAGGGCGCGCGGCTTGAGCAATGCCCAGACCACGACCACCAGGGCAGCTGCCAGCGCCATGTCAAACTGCATGTTCTGCCAGAAATTCATGGCCGTCGCGACGGTGTCGCTGAGATGCTCCTCGGAGTGTGGTTTGAGAATGGAACCGGTCGCCACGACCATGCCGGCGAGGAACATTCCCGCGGCTGCGACATGCAAGCCGGTGGCGAAGATAGGTCGCGACGGCGCTCGACGAAGCGCCCAGAAGATCATCGTTGCCAGCAGCGGGCCGAGATAGATCATCACCTCGTAGGTCCGCATGGCGAGGAAGGCGATGGCGGCGAGCACCAGGCCGTCGAAGACGGTGAGCCGCTCAGCCGTCGCCAGCCGGACCGCCGCCAGGATGACGATCGCGTAGGCGGTGTTGTATTCGCCGACGATGAAGAACGAGGTCGTCATGAAGACCACGCCGACCGCCGCCATGACGGCGGCCAGCAGCACGGCATCGTCCTTCACGCGCATCAGGGCAAGGTGGTAGAGGGCGGTCGGTACGGCGAACAGTCCGAACGACAGCAGGCGCGCCATCAGGTGCAGGTCGGTGACGCCCAGGAACAGTGCCGTCATGACCGGAATCTGGCCCACGACCATGGCGTACAGGCGCGGCGCGTAGAAGTCGAAAAACCACTCGCGGCGCGCGATCTGGACGAGGAATGCCGAGCCGTCGACGAACAGGCCCCGGCTCTCCCAGCTATGCCAGAGCGCCAGTCCCCAGAGCAGGCCGATCGTCGTACGGTAAGCGATTGTTGTCGTTGGCATAAGCAAGCGAGCGGGCTCTACCTGACCGTCGGGACGGACGCAAGCGCTCACGGCTTGCGGCCTCGAAGAGGCACTGTTAGCAAGGCGCCGCAAACGAGGGTCGATGATGCTCAGTTGGGAGAAAATCGACGCAATTCCAGGCTGGTTCATGTTCCAGTCCTATTGCGTCTGGCGCGCGCTGCTCGACCAGCAGACCCGGGTAACCGGAGATCTCTTCGAAATCGGCGTGTGGCGGGGCCGGTCGGCTTCGGTGCTGGCGGCCTATCGCAAGGGCAGCGAAAAGCTCTATTTGTGCGACCTCAGGTTGGATGAACCGGCGGTGCGCCAGGCCATCCAGTCGGTCGGCGTCGAGCCGGCCAACGTCGTTTCCCTCTCCGGCCCGTCCGCCGACCTGGCGGCCAAGCTCGATCTCCGGGCCATGCACCAGACGGTGCGCTGGTTCCATATCGACGGAGAGCATACCGGCACCGCGGTCTACCGCGAACTCGAGTTTGCCAACCGGATCGTCAACACCGAGGGCATCGTGGTGATCGACGATTTCTTCTCGCCACGCTATCCCGCCAATACTACCGAGGCGATCCGCTACCTCGAGAAGAACCCGTTTCACTTCCGGCTGCTCGCCGTCGGCTTCAACAAGGGTTATCTCTGCCGCCCCGAAAGCCTGCCGCGGTACATGGACTTCATGGCGTCGGGCATGTCGCGGGCACTCGGCGGCTACGGAGCCAAGACGACGATCTTCAAGACCACCGGTCCATGGGACACCGATGCCGTGGGCATCACCGATTACGTCGACGACGCCGGTCCGGTCGCCGGGCCGGACAACGAGCCGCAGCGCTGGCATATGATGCGCACCCGTCATGTCTGGGGTCCCTGGCGCCATTTGCAGAACGGCTGGCGCATGCTGCGCGGCAGCTAGGTTCAGGCAGGCTTTACGATCCTCATCTGCTCGTCGAGATCGTCGGCGATGAAATGGCGTACGACTTCGTCGAGATCCTTGTCGGTCTCGAAGCCCAGCGCGCGGGAACGCTTCGAATCGATTCCCTGAGGCCACCCGTCGCAGATACGTTGGATGGCGGGATCGTGCTGCCAGACCACCTTGCCGACCTTGCGATTGCCGGCGTGGCGCCCCACCGCAGCCTCAAGTTCCTTCGCCGTCACATTGATGCCGTTCAACAGCAAGGTGCGACCTGGCCCGAAGGCGTCCGGCGGCAAGTCGTGCAGGCGCATGAAGGCATCGACCGTCTTGCGCGGACTGAGCACGACCATGATGGTCTCCGGCGTCACCGGACAGACCACGTCCACCCCGGTGAGGGGCTCGCGGACGACTGAACTGGCCCAGGTCGAGGCCGCCTTGTTGGGCAATCCCGTGCGGACGCAGATCGTCGGCAGCCTGACGGAAGTACCGCGCAAAAAGCCCTTCCGGGTGTAGTCGCGCATCAGGAACTCGCCGATCGACTTCTGCGCGCCATAGGAGGTTTGCGGCGTCAGCGGCGTATCGTCGGTCACTGCCGGCGGTAGGTCGCCCCCGAAGGCGGCGAGAGAGCTGGTGAAAACGACCCTCGGATTGGTGCCGAGCGCCCGACAGGCTTCCAGGACGTTTCGCGTGCCGTCCAAATTGACCCGATAGCCGAGATCGAAATCGGCCTCGGCACCCGCACTCACGACGGCGGCAAAGTGGAACACGGTGTCGGCGCCCTGCACGATCGATTGTACGGTGGCAAAATTGGAGATGTCGCCGGCCAGCGTCTTGACCTTGGGATCGTCGAGCCCCGGCCCGCCCGCCTTGGCGACATCGAACAGCAGGAGCTCGCTCACCCGCCCGGGCCCGCCGGTCGGCCCCGCGATCACGCCTTGCTGCAGGATGCGCCGCGCCAGCTTCTTGCCGAGAAAGCCGGCGCCGCCGGTAATGACCACCTTCATGTCGTTTCCATCCCGAATTTCTGCTGCCAACGAAAGTGTGCACAGATCGACGCACGCAGTCTATGTTTGCCTCAATGGCAGGATCTGCGGAAGTCTTCGTCTTCAAGGATGCCCTGATCGTACTGGGAACAGCGGCCGTCGTGGCGCCGGTCGTTCATCGCCTGAAAATCAGCCCGATTCTGGGCTTTCTCGTCGTCGGCGCGCTGCTCGGCCCGTACGGGCTGGGGCAGCTCGCCGACCATTCACGCGCCATCGACTGGCTGACCGTCACAGGCGAAAAGCAGATCGCCTTCATCGCCGATCTCGGCATCGTCTTCCTGCTGTTCTTCATCGGCATGGAGCTGTCGATGCGCCGCTTGATCACCATGCGACGGCTGGTCTTCGGGCTGGGCGGGTCGCAGGTCTGTCTGACCGCGTTCCTGATCAGCCTCGGCGCCCTGTGGCTCGGCCAGCCACCGGCCGCAGCGCTGATCATCGGTGCCTGCCTGGCGCTGTCGTCGACGGCCATCGTGATGGAGCTGCTGAGCGGGCAGCGCCGCATGATGTCGACCACCGGCCGCACCAGCTTTGCCATCCTGCTTGCCCAGGACCTTGCCGTCGTGCCGCTGCTGTTCCTGATCAGCGCGCTGGGCGGCAACAGCGAGGGTTCGGTCGTGCAGGGCGTGATCATCGCACTGGTCGAGGCGGCTATCGCCGTCGGCGTGATCGCCGTTGTGGGCCGGGTCGTGCTGAAGCCGTTGTTCCGGCTGGCGGCCGGCACGGACAACCCGGAATTCTTCATGGCCGCAACCCTGCTGATCGCCGTCGGCTCGGGCGTGATCGCCTCGGTTGCCGGCCTCTCGATGGCGTTGGGCGCATTCATTGCTGGTCTTCTCCTCGCGGAAACCGAGTATCGGCGCGCCGTCGAAGCGATGATCGACCCCTTCCGCGGCCTGCTGCTGGGCGTGTTCTTCTTCTCCGTCGGCATGCATATAGATCTGGGATTCATCTGGCGCGAGCCGCTGCTGGTGGCTGGAGGGTTCCTCGCCATGATCGTCGCCAAGACGGTACTTCTCGCGCCGCTCTGCCGGCTGTTCGGCGTGCCATGGTCGACCAGCCTGGAGACCAGCCTGCTGCTGGCGCCCGGCGGCGAGTTCGCCTTTATCGGCATCGGTCTGGCGACCCAGTTGAGTCTGATCGACGGCGGCGTCGCGGCCGGCGTCCTCGCCGTGGTGTCGTTGACCATGGGCACGCTTCCGTTCATCGCCCTGGCCGCCCGACGCATCCACAAGAGCCTCGACAAAGAAGCGCCGTCGCGGCCTTCCTCGACCCTGCTGCCGCCGGACGATCACACCAAGCGTGTCATCGTCGTCGGCCATGGTCGTGTCGGCCAGCTCGTCTGCGACCTGCTCGACAAGCACGAAATAGCCTATCTCGCCACCGACAAGGACGTGGCCCTGGTCGAGCGCTGGCACAATCTCGGTCGGCCGATCTACTACGGCGATGCCAGCAACCCGATCTACCTGCAGCGCTGCGGCATCGATGAGGCGGCAGGTGTCATCGTCACCATCGACACCGCCGTCGTCGATGATGTCGTGCGCGCGGTGCGGTCGCGCCGACCCGACGTGATGATCGTGGCGCGCGCCCACGATGCCCAGCACGCCCGCCACCTCTACACGCTCGATGTCACCGACACGGTACCGGAGACCATCGAGGCGAGCCTGCAGCTCGCCGAGTCGGCGCTGGTCGGGCTCGGCGTACCCATGGGGCTGGTGATC
This sequence comes from Reyranella sp., assembly GCA_030684475.1. Lineage (GTDB taxonomy): Bacteria > Pseudomonadota > Alphaproteobacteria > Reyranellales > Reyranellaceae > Reyranella. The sequence goes on from JAUXWB010000036.1 coordinate 10,209, forward strand.
GCCTCGATTCACGAGCGCCGCGAGACGGTCCGACGCGAACTGCAGGCCGCCGCCGGAACCACGAGCCTGCTCACCGAGCAGATCCGCCAGGCCCGCCAGACGGCGCGGCGCGATCGGAAGCCAAAGTCGTGAGGCGTGCGTGAAAGTCATCAGCTGGAACCTGTTGCGCCTGACAGGCGCCGCCGCCGAGGACGTGGCGCGCCTCGCGGAGAGCGAGAAGCCCGACCTGTTGCTGATGCAGGAGGCCACCGAGCACATGGACGCCCTGCCATCATTGGTCGGCGGCCACTTTCACCGCCAGCCCTGGCCGGGACGCATTCACGGGCTCGCGGTCTGGACCCGGAGCCGGCACGTGACGCCGCACGCGCTGCCGCTACCGGCCTCGCGGCTGCCCGGCCGCCTGCCGCGCCGCAGGGCGCAGATCGTCCAGATCGGCGACATCACCTTCGCCAACGTGCATTTGTCGCACGGCCAGCTGCTCAACCGACGACAACTCTCGCGCATCGCCGCTTCGCTGCGGGGAAAGCCCTCGGCGATCATCGGCGACTACAACGCCGTCGGCCCCATCCTGGTCCCCGGCTTCTTCGACGTCGGGCCGCTCGAGCCGACCCACTTCGCCAGCAACGTCATGCCCTTTCGCCTCGACCGTTGTCTGGTGCACGGGCTGCGCTGCAGTTCGACCAGCACGCTCGCCTTCGGTCCGTCCGACCACCGGCCGATCGTACTCGACCTTCACGTTTCCGAAGCGGCCGCCAAGCGCGACCCGCTGCGGCTGACGCGGCACCGCATCGCCCGGCTTCGCGCGGCGTTGCGCTAGAACAGGCTCGCTCCAGGTTTGCCCGTCGTCCCGACCGAAGCCAGCTCCCCGCACGCCGGAGAGCCGTTGTCCTGAGCGGCGCCCACCTGTGACATCGCGGCCGTGGCTTTTTGCCGACGCCCCGGTGTCGGGAAAATCCTGTCGGAAAATTCAGGGCGTTGATCGGCAAGGCTTTTCGCCGGCCGTTTTCCGACACCCGCGTGTCGAAGAATGCGAACCGTGTCGGAAAACCTCCTCCCGCCGGGCGGGGCATGGTCAAAGAAAAGGCCGGCGCGATCCTCGCGTCAGCCTATTGAAATTCATGGCATTTTCCTGCTGAACTTGCAACTTTGTTTGTGCAGATCTGGCATGCAGCCATGTCAGACCCTAAAGCAGCTCGGCGATCTGCACCGCGTTCAGCGCCGCCCCCTTGCGCAGGTTGTCGCCCACCGCGAACAGGGCGAGCCCGTGCTCGACCGTGGGATCGCGCCGCACGCGGCCGACGAAGACCTCGTCGCGGCCGGTCGCCTCCAGCGGGTTGGGCACGTCGCTCAGCACCACGCCCGGCGCGGCGCGCAGGATTTCCAGCGCCGCCTCGACCGGCAGGGCGCGCTCGAACTCGGCGTTGATCGACAGCGCATGCCCGGTGAAGACCGGCACCCGCACGCAGGTGCCCGAGACGGGCAGGCCGGGGATCTCGAGGATCTTGCGGCTCTCGTCGCGCAGCTTGACCTCTTCCTCGGTGTAGCCGTCCTCGACCACCTTGTAGTTGAGCGGCACCACGTTGAAGCCGATCGGCACGCTCCACTTCTTCACCGACGGGAATTGCAGCGCGCGTCCGTCGTGGGCGAGCGCCGCGGCGTGCGCCGCGGTCTCCCGCACCTGGGCCTCCAGCTCCTGCACGCCCGCCACGCCGGCGCCCGACACGGCCTGGTAGGTGCTGGCCACGAGACGCTTCAGGCCGGCCGCCTGGTGCAGCGGCTTCAGCACCGGCATCGCCGCCATGGTGGTGCAGTTGGGATTGGCCACGATCCCCCTGGGGATCGACGCGAGCGCGTGCGGATTGACCTCCGACACGACGAGCGGCACCTCGGGATCGCCGCGCCAGGCCGAGGAATTGTCGATCACGATGGCGCCCGCGGCGGCGACCACCGGCGCAAGCTTCAGCGACGTCGCGCCGCCGGCCGAGAAGAATACGATGTCGAGGCCGGCATAGTCGGCGGTCGCGGCATCCTCGACGGCGATCTCCGTGTCCTTCCACCTGAGGCGGCTGCCCGCCGAGCGGGCCGACGCAAAGAGCCGCAGCGACTTCACGGGAAAATCGCGCTCGGCCAGGATCGACCGCATGAGCCCGCCGACCAGGCCGGTCGCGCCGACGATTCCCACGGCCCTGGAACGGACCATCGGTGAGGCCCGGAACGCGGCCTGACGTTGAACGACTGACATGGACACTTCTCCTGCAGTGAGCCGGAGACGGGCGCCCAAACGACAAAGGCCCCGTCCGATCGGCGGGGCCTTGTGAAAATCGATCGTCCCTAGACGATCAACAAGCGCGCTCCCTCGCCCTCCGACCATGGATGGTGGTGGTTTTTTTGCCGGTCGGGGTTTTGGCGACCGGGAGTCTGGCGGCGGGGCGCGACATGGGCGGACAAATAATCGAGCCGGAGCGCCTTGTAAAGCCGGGGCGGTCATGAGCGCGCGCTCCTGGGGCTCGCGTGTCCGACTTCGACCTCCAGCACGCGCCGCAGTTTCTGGATGGCTGGCTCAATCTCCGATTCGGGCGTCCCGGCGTAGCCCAGGATCAGGCCGTGCCGCTTCGGCCGTCCGGCGTAGCAGACCGAGAGGGATTGCACGACGAGGCCGGCTTCAGCCGCCGCCTTCGTCACCGCGACGTCGTCGAACGATTTGGCCAGGGCGCCGACTGGCTTGGCGATCAGGTGCATGCCGCCGGGATCCGGCGCGATCGCCAGCAGGCCGCCGAGATGCCGTTCGGCGGCCGCCAGCAACGCCTCGCGCCGGCCAGCATAGAGAAGGCGCGTGCGGCGGAGGTGCGTGGCGAGATGGCCCTCCGAGATGAAGCGCGCCAGCGCACCTTGTGCCATCAAGGGCGCGCGCACCGAGATCCGGTCCATCAGCCGTTCCGTCACCTCGACCAGCGAGGCCGGCAGGACGAGGAAGCTGAGACGAAGCGCCGGGAACAGCAGCTTGGAGAAGCTGCTGAAATAGGCGACGCGGCCGGAGCGGTCCAGGGCCCGCAGCGGCGCCAGCGGCCGTCCGCTGTAGCGGTACTCGCCGTCGAAATCGTCCTCGGCGATCCAGCCCTTATGGCGCTCGGCCCAGCTCAGCAACTTTAGGCGACGCTGCAGGCCGAGCACGGCACCCAGCGGGAAATGGTGGGCAGGCGCCACGACGGCGAGGCGTGCTTTGGGAGCGGCTTGCTGCGCCAGCTCCGGCTGAAAGCCCGCCTCGTCGATGCGGACCGGCACCGCGCGCACCGAGGCCGCGGCCAGCGCCTCGCGCACGCCGATAAAACCCGGCTCCTCGATCCAGGCCGCGTCGCCCGCATCGAGCGCCACCTCGGCGAAGAGGGCGAGCCCATGCCGGATGCCGGTGGTGATGACGATCTCGCGCGCCTCGCAGGTGAAGCCGCGCGCCACGCCGAGATAGGTCGCGACCGCCTCGCGCAGGCCGGCATGGCCGAATGGATGCGCGGCGGCGGCTTCCGCCGAGGGCCGGCGCCATTCGCGCTCCAGCAGCTTGGCCCACAGCGCGAAGGGAAAGGCCTCGCGGTCGGGCTGGCTGGTCGGGAAGGCCAGCGGCAGGGCGTCGGTCGCGACCGGCGGGCTGCCGGCCAGCAGCGCGCGGGCCCGTCTTGCGACAGTGGGGCGGGCGGACTGCGGCGCTTCCAACGGCACCGGCGTGCGCGGCGCATATAACATCTCGTCGGGCAGGTTGGCCGCCACCGCCATGGCCGAGCCCGGCTGGCCCACGACGTAGCCCTCGGCCACGAGCTGATCGAGGGCCAGCACCACCGTGCCGCGGGCGCAGTCGAGATCCTGGGCCAGCAGCCGCGACGACGGCAGGCGCGTGCCGGGTTTCAGCCGGCCTTCCAGGATGGCGCGCCGCACCTGCTCGCCGATCTGGCGATGCAGCGGCAAGGCGCTCGCGGGATCGAGGGCGATGCCGAGGGGTGGGGCGCGGCGGGCCCGAGCATTCGAAGGCGCTTTCAAACTGGTCCAGTCACTTTCCGGGAAACCGGCCCTTTCGCCTGATCCGTATCGCGGCGATGGTCGGCCCGCAAGCAACCCTTCCCCGGTGCGCCCAAAGGCCCTCCAAAGGTTACGTCATGACCCCTCCCGATTCAGTCGATCCCGCCGCGAGCTATCCCGTCACCAACGTGAACAAGGTGAAGCGCGTCCACGACCGCGGCCGCTATGACAAGGACACCATCCACGCGATCCTGGACGCCGCCCTGGTGTGCCACATCGCCTATGTCATCGACGGCCGGCCCTACTGCACGCCGACCGGCTTCTGGCGCGAGGGCAGCCACCTCTACTGGCACGGCTCCTCGGCCAGCCGGATGATCCGCAACCAGAAGGAGGGCGTCGACGTCTGCCTCACCGTCACGCATCTCGACTCGCTGGTGATGGCGCGCTCCGGCTTCCACCATTCGGTGAACTATCGCGCCGTCATGGCCTTCGGGAAGGCGCATGTCATCGACGACCCCGAAGTGAAGCTGAAGCTGATGGACCGGTTCATCGACCGCATCTACCCCGGCCGCTCCAAGCTCATCCGCCAGCCGAACAAGCAGGAGTTCAAGGCGACGACCATGATCGGCATGGAGATCGAGACGGCGTCGGGCAAGATCCGCAACACCCATGTCGCGGACGAGGAAGAGGATTACGAGGGCGTGCCGGCCTGGTCGGCGATGTATCCGATCACACAGGTGCTGGGCGAGCCGTCCGACTGCCCGCGCCAGCTTCCCGGCCTCACCCGCCCCGACGAGATGTCCGACTTCGAGCCGGGCAGCCGCTTCGACGAGCTGATGACCAAGAGCTATCGGCGGACGTTCGGGGGCTAGTCATCTCATCAAGGGCGACCGAAGGAAAGAGGTGCTTACGCCGTGATCGGGAAGTGCATAGATTTCCTCGACCAGCCGCTGCAGGTTGGCGCTCACCGCCCTCGTGTTGGCGAGCCTCAGGCGCTCGGAAGCAACACCGTGCTCAATGATCGTCGCCTTGGCTGAAGTCACCAGAGCCTTGTCGTAAACAACAGTGCCGGTTGCGACTTCCGTAAGCTTGTAGGCAATCGTCGCGGTGACGGTGATGTCCAAAGCTATGAACGGTTGGTCCAATTTCTGGAGCACCGCGTCCAGGCGGAAGCGGCCGTTCTCGGCGCGCGCCAGATTGGCGCGGATCAACGTCTGCACCAAAGCGTCCCGAAGGTCCGTATTACTAACGTACGGAGGATGAAGGATCGTGGTGTCCTTGCCACCGGTCACGGCCCCTACCGTTATGGCGTCGCGATAGGCGGGAGCCGGCCCTCGTGCAGTGTCGACACCCGTGAGACGAGGAACCATGAAGATTGAATCAGGCTGACCGGCACATGCCCCGGCAAACGTCAGAGCAACAACGGCGAACACGAGACGGAATAGCCGGATCATCTGAAGATTTCCTACTGGTGAAGCAGCCCAACCGTCGTCGAGGAACCTTGCTTCGACGCGCGCAGGGCCTATCGATGAAAAGAGGTCTCTCCGCTCCGTCCTTCGGGCTCCGGTGCGGGTGGAGTAGTCTCCACCCTGAGACGACGGCAAAGCGTTTAGCCGAACGCCTCTTCCCAAGTCCCGCGCGTGGAAGCCTTCGAGTATTCGGTCGAGCGGTTCTCGAAGAAGTTGGTGTGCTCGATGGCGCCCATCATCTGGTCCATCCACGGCAGCGGGTTCTTGGCGTCCTGGCGGTAGATCGGCTGCAGGGTGAGCTGCTGCAGGCGGCGGTCGGCGATGAAGCGGATGTAGCGCTTCACGTCGGTCGCGGTCATGCCCTCCATGCCGCCCATCTCGAAGGCGAGGTCGATGAAGGCGTCCTCGTGGTCGAC
>JAUXWB010000041.1 GCA_030684475.1 Reyranella sp.
GCCTTCCAGCTCGGTGCCCGCCGGATACTTCTCGGCGAAGCTCTCCCACGGGTTAGCCATGCACTGCTTGAGGCCGAGAGAGATGCGGCGCTTGGACATGTCGACGTCCAGCACCATCACTTCGACTTCCTGCGAGGTCGAAACGATCTTGCCGGGATGCACGTTCTTCTTGGTCCAGCTCATCTCGGAAACGTGGACCAGGCCTTCGACACCAGGCTCCAGCTCTACGAACGCGCCGTAGTCGGTGATGTTGGTGACGCGGCCTTTGAGCTTGAAGGCCACCGGATACTTGGCGCCGGCGCCATCCCAGGGGTCGCTCATCAGCTGCTTCATGCCGAGCGAGATGCGCTGCGTCTCGGCGTTGAAGCGGATGACCTGCACCTTGACCTGCTGGCCGATTGTCAGCGCCTCGGACGGATGGTTGATGCGCTTCCAGGCGATGTCGGTGACATGCAGCAAGCCGTCGACGCCGCCGAGATCGACGAACGCGCCGTAGTCGGTGATGTTGGTGACGCGGCCCTTGAGCTTGAGGCCGACCGGGTACTTGGCCCCCGCGCCGTCCCACGGATCGCTCATGAGCTGCTTCATGCCCAGCGAGATGCGCTGCGTCTCGGGGTTGAAGCGGACGACCTGCACCTTGACCTGCTGGCCGATGGTGAGGGCTTCCGACGGGTGGTTGATGCGCTTCCAGGCGATGTCGGTGACATGCAGCAAGCCGTCGACGCCGCCGAGATCGACGAACGCGCCGTAGTCGGTGATGTTCTTCACGACGCCGTCGAGCACTTGGCCCTCCGACAGCGCGCCCATCAGGCGCGTGCGGTCCTCGGCGCGGGTCTCTTCCATGACGGCGCGGCGCGACACGACGATGTTGCCGCGGCGACGGTCCATCTTGAGGATCTGGAACTGCTGGGCCTGACCCATCAGCGGACCGACATCGCGCACCGGGCGGACATCGACCTGGCTGCCCGGCAGGAATGCCACGGCGCCCGACAGGTCGACCGTGAAGCCACCCTTTACGCGACCGAAGATCGTGCCCATGACACGCTCGTTGTCGGTGAAAGCCTTCTCGAGAACGGTCCAGGCTTCCTCGCGGCGCGCCTTGTCGCGCGACAGGACGGCCTCGCCTTCCTTGTTTTCCATGCGATCGACGAAGATGTCGATCACGTCACCTTCCTTGATCTCCGGTGCGCCCGTCCCGTTGGCGAACTCGCGCAGAGCGACCCGGCCTTCGGACTTGAGGCCAACATCGATGGTGACAAAATCGTTGGCAATTCGAATGACGGTGCCTTTAACGACCGATCCTTCGAAGCTCGTCGAACCGCCCAGCGATTCGTCGAGAAGTGCTGCGAACTCGTCGCTGGACGTGTCGTTCGCGGGTTTACGAAGGGCGCTGCCCTTTGCCATTTAGTACTCTCCTTCATCGATCCCGGACCGCACTGCGTCCGTCGGCCAACCGGTCAAGTCCGGCGGATCCACTGCCTTTGAAACACCGACGCCCGGGCGACACGCCCGTTCGCAATCGCCGCTTGTTGTCTTCGATCCGCCGGCGGCGACTTACGGCCCGGAGGATCGAAAGCCCTTGCGCTCGATGAACGCCAATGCGGCAGCAAACGCTGCGTCGGCATCCATGTCGCTGGTATCGAGAAGGAAAGCATCGGGTGCGGCTCTAAGGGGTGCAGCCGCCCGTTCGCTATCGCGACGGTCCCGCTCCGCCATCTCGGCAAGAACGCGCGGTTTTATAGTGTCCACCCCCCGTTCGCGCAACTCCTGGTACCGGCGCTCTGCCCGGGCCTCCGAACTCGCCGTCACGAACAGCTTCACCGGCGCGTCGGGGCATATGACGGTGCCGATGTCACGCCCATCGAGCACGGCACCCGAAGCTTGGGAAGCAAATTTCTTCTGGAAATTCAATAGGTTGTCTCGGACTTCCGGGAGCGCGGCCACCCTCGATGCCGCCTGGCCCGCCAGGTCGGTCCTGAGGTCGGGGTCGGCTAGATCCGAAGGCCGCAGGGCAGCGGCGATCTCGCCGGCCGGCCGGCCGCTTTTTTCGGCCCCAAGACCGACAGCGCGGTAGAGCAGGCCGGTATCGAGATGGGGCAGGCGGAAATGGGCGGCGAGCCGGCGGGCGAGAGTTCCCTTGCCCGCGGCCGAATGCCCGTCGATGGCGATGACCAGCCGGCCGGTCATGCGACGCTGCTCATGCGGGTTCGATCTTGGCGCCAAGCCCGTTCATGAGGGCCGCAAAGCCGGGAAAGCTGGTGTCGATCGGCGAACCGTCGTCGACAGCCACCGGCTCGCGCGCCGCAAGACCCAGCACCAGGAACGACATGGCGATGCGATGGTCGAGGTGCGCTTTGACCAGACCGCCACCTTCCGGAGCCGCGCCTGTTCCGTGCACGACGAGCGTGTCGGCGCCCATTTCGTGGCGCACCCCGTTCACCGCCAGCCCCGCCGCCACGCTCGCCAGGCGGTCGCTTTCCTTGGCGCGCAGTTCGGCCAGGCCCAGCATGCGGGTCGTGCCCACTGCGCAGGAGGCCGCGACGGCGAGGATGGGATATTCATCGATCATGGTCGGCGCGCGCTCGGCCGGCACCTCGATGCCTCTCAACTCGCTGCCTTTGACATGGAGGTCGGCCACAGGCTCGCCACCGATCTCACGTGGATTCTCGAAGACGATGTCGGCGCCCATCTGGCGCAAGGTTTCATAAAGGCCCGCCCGCAGCGGATTGACCCCGACATTCTCGACCGTCACGTCGCTGCCAGGCCGGATCGCCGCCGCCACCACGGCGAAAGCCGCCGACGAGGGATCGCCCGGCACCACGATGTCGCGGGCCTTCAGCTCCGGCCAGCCAACGACGGTGATGCGCTTGCCACCGCCCTCGGCGGGGCTCACCCGCACCTCGGCGCCGAAGTGGCGCAACATGCGTTCGGTGTGATCGCGCGTCGCCTCGGGTTCGATCACCGTGGTCTCGCCGGCGGTGTTGAGGCCGGCCAGCAGGATGGCGCTCTTCACCTGCGCCGAGGCCACAGGCAGTCGGTATTCGATCGGCAACATCTCGTCGGTGCCGATGACGGCGAGCGGCATGCGACCGCCTGCGCGACCCTGGAAACGCGCGCCCATGCGCGACAGCGGATCGATGACCCGCTGCATCGGCCGTGACCGCAGCGAGGCGTCGCCGGTCATGAAACTGGTGAAGGGATGGCTGGCGAGAATGCCCGACAGCAGCCGCGCCGATGTCCCGGAGTTGCCGAGATTGAGCACGTCGTCCGGCTCGTGGCCGCCGCCCACGCCGAAACCGCGGATCCGCCAAAGTCCGGTGCCGACATGGTCGACCACGGCACCCAGCGCCCGGAGCGCCGCCGCCGTGGCCAGCACGTCCTCGCCCTCCAGGAGGCCGCTGACGTTGGTCTCCCCCAGCGCCAGGGCGCCGAACATCAGGGCGCGGTGCGACACCGATTTGTCGCCAGGCGCCCGGACGCTGCCGTGCAGGCTGGCAACGGGGCGGGCGATCAGTTTGGCCGTTGCGGCTCTCCCGGACAGGGCACTCTCCACGGGGGATGGCGTAAATATGGCGCGCGTCCTCCTAGCATGCCGGAATTTGGTTTTGACAGGGTGAAAGACGCGTGACATACGCGCTCCCTCGCGGCCGACTCGGCCGAAATCAGCGGAATTCCGGGAGATTCAGCGTGGTCAAAGCGACCTGGGGTACCAAGCGCACCTGCCAGAGCTGTGCAGCGCGCTTCTACGATCTGAACAAAAGCCCGATCAAATGCCCGAAGTGCGGCCGGGAGCACGATCGCGAGGATTTCGTGAAGGTGCGCCGTGGCCGAGGTGCTGCGGCAGCAGCGGCGGCGACGGCAGCAGCGGCGACCGCGGCGGCGGCGGCCCTGGTCAAGGCGGCGGCCAAGAAGAAGGCCGATGATGCGGCGCTCGCCGGCGACGAACTGCCCGACGTCGAGGGTGACGACGCGCTCGAGGCGGACGATCTCGCCGACGAGGCCGACGACATCGAGGTCGAGGTCGAGGTCGAGGATGACAAGGGCGAAGGCGACCGCTAGCGCCTGTTGCCAGTCCGCGGAGCAGGAATTATACCTCGCGCCGCAACCCAGAATTTCGGGGCCATAGCTCAGCTGGGAGAGCGCTACAATGGCATTGTAGAGGTCAACGGTTCGATCCCGTTTGGCTCCACCAACTAAATCGAGGGCCTGGCCGGCAACGGCCGGGCCCTTTGATTTTGCAGCAGTCGACGAGATGAAAGCGGCAGCATGGATTATCTGAAGGAACTGGCCGGGCGGGCCAACCTCGGCACCACTTGGGAGGCGTGGTCACCCGAGTACCGGGTCCTCGCGATCGCGGTGGCGCTGGTCCTCGCCTATTGGATGCTGCGTGTCGCGGTTCCCGCCGTTGTGCGCGTGCTGCGGCCGGTGCTGATCGCGGTATTCGTTCTCGCCGCCCTCTGGGCGTTGTTTCCCGAGGCGACCTGTTCGATCGAAGTGCTCTCGAAGCTGCCGGTCGTCTGCGCCCGCTAGGGCGCCTTCCCCCGCGAAGCGTTCGATGCGAACGTGACCGGCGATATGGCTGCTCCCGCTTCCCGACCGATCGCCGTGCGCGGCCCGGCACTCAGCTTCACCGGCGATCCCTTCCGCGACGGCCTCGACGCCACGATGGTCCACGAACCCGACGCCATCGTCGCCATGGCCGACGGCCGCATCATTCATTTCGGACCGGCCAGCAAGGCCGCGCCACTGCTGCCCACCGGCACCGAGCTGCGCGACTACGGCCGGAACGCCTTGATCTCGGCGGGCTTCATCGACACCCACGTCCACTATCCGCAGACGCCGATGATCGCCAGTCCCGGTGGCCAACTCCTCGACTGGCTGAACAAATACACCTTCCCGACCGAACTCAAATTCGCCGACAAGGCGTTCGCGCGCGACACCGCCCGGCTGTTCCTGCGCGAGAGTCTGCGCAACGGCATCACCACGAGCTGCGTCTACTGCACGGTCCATCCACACTCGGTCGATGCCCTGTTCGAGGAGGCCGAGGAAATCGGCCTGCGCCTGGCCGCCGGCAAGGTGCTGATGGACCGCAACGCGCCCGAGGGGTTGCTCGATACGGCGCAGTCGGGCTTCGACCAGTCACAGGCGCTGATCCAGAAATGGCACGGCCGCGGCCGGCTGCTCTACGCCATCACTCCGCGTTTCGCCGGCACCAGCAGCTCGGCGCAGCTCGCTGCCGCAGGGGCATTATGGCGGCAGCATCGCGACTGCCTGATGCAGACCCACATCGCCGAATCGCGCGACGAGGTCGCCTGGATCAAGGAGCTGTTCCCGGACCGGCGGAACTATCTCGATGTCTACGACCATCACGGCCTGTGCGGTCCACGTGCGGTGTTCGGGCACGGCATCTGGCTGGACGAGCCGGAGATGCATCGCCTGCATGATTGCGGCGCTGCAATCGCGCATTGCCCGACCTCGAATTTCTTTCTCGGCAGCGGCGCCTTCGACATTGCACGCGCTGTCAGGAAGGAGCGACCGGTGCGGGTCGCGTTGGGAACCGATATCGGCGCGGGCACGTCGTTCTCGATCCTGGCGACGCTCGATGCCGCCTATAAGGCCAGCCAACTCAACCGCCAATCCCTCTCGGCCGGGCATGCCTATTATCTCGCGACCCGCGGCTCCGCCCGGGCGCTCTATCTCGACGACAAAGTCGGCAGCATCGCCGCCGGCATGGAAGCCGACCTCGTGGTGCTCGACATGCGATCGACGCCCCTGATCGACTCCCGGATGAACGAGGCTCGGGACTTCGCCGAACAGCTCTTCATCCAGATGACCCTGGGCGATGATCGCGCTGTGCAAGCCACCTACGTTGCGGGCCGGCTGGTCCATGACAAGGCGTCGGGGCCCGCCCCACGTCCCAACCGCTCTCCTTAGTGTGAAATTTGGATGGCACACCATAAATATGGTGGCCGGGACGGTTTGATCAGAGTACGATTCGCTCGGTAGCTGAAGGAGGTCGTTTATCCGTCCAAGGAGCTTGCGCCCCGACGGAGTCTGGATCACCGGTGGATCATCCGCCGAGTGCCCTCTGCGCCGCACCTTCCGTACTGCCCATCGTCGACGCCTCCGCTTGCGGAGGCGTTTTTTATTGTCGGCGATCGGTTCCGTTCCTCTGTCCCAGCCCCCGGAGTACGCAAATGGCAAAACGCGCCACACGCCGCGCCAAGCTGCACGCCAACGATAGCGCCCGTGTCCACAATCTCGTCTTCGACAAGTCTCCGGCCAACGACAGGGATCAGAGCTACGTCCGGAAAGTCCGACCGCGCAGCGACAACCAACGCATATTGATGGAGGCCATAGAGGCGAAACCGCTCACCGTTGCCCTCGGCCCGGCCGGCACCGGCAAGACCTATCTGGCGATCTCCGCCGCCGTCGAGGCGCTCGAAGCGGGAACGGTCTCGCGCATCGTGCTGTCACGGCCGGCGGTCGAGGCCGGCGAGAATCTCGGGTTCCTGCCGGGCGACATGCGCGAAAAGCTCGACCCTTACCTGCGTCCGCTGTGGGACGCGCTGAACGACCGGCTGGGCGCCAAGCGCCTGCGCCAGCATCTCGACGACGGCACGATCGAGATTGCCCCGGTGGCCTTCATGCGCGGCCGCACCCTCAACAACAGCTTCGTGCTGATCGACGAGGCCCAGAACTGCACCTATGGTCAGCTCAAGATGCTGCTCACGCGGCTCGGCTGGCATTCCACCATGGTCATGACCGGCGACCCCGACCAGACCGACCTGTTGCCGGAACTTTCAGGGCTGGCGTCGATCGGCAAGAAGCTGACCGGGCTCGACGACGTAGCTGTGGTGCATCTCACCGACCAGGATGTGGTCCGCCACCCGCTGGTCGGCCGCATGCTGTCGGTGCTTTAAAGCGACCGAACTTATCCACACATCGAAGCGCGGCAGACGATCGGACTGAATCGGGAACGTCTGCCGCAGCGAGTCGATAATTTGGAATGGGAATAGTCTATATTTCTCAAGTATTTCAATATGTTATCCTTCGAATAGCGACAGGCTGCCACCACGTTCCCATTGAGTCAATACAGTGACGTTGTCGTAACGTCAGGCAGACGCCAGGTTTCTTCACAGACTTCCCCACATGCCGCTGCCGCCTTGTCGGCGGGCATCGGTCGACCCATTGTGCGCGCCCATCCGGCCCCGAGCGATCCCGCCCCGTGAGCATCGAAACCGATACCGAAGCCGACCAGAAACCCAGCGAGGGTTCGCTCGCCGACGGCATGCGGATCATCGCCGAGTTCGTGCGCACCCTGCCCCGCAAGCCCGGCGTCTATCGCATGATCGCGACCGACGGCGAGGTCCTCTACGTCGGCAAGGCGCGCTCGCTGCGCAGCCGCGTCGCCGCCTACACCCAGCCGACGCGGCTGGCGACTCGCCTGATGCGCATGGTCTCGGCGACCACGACCATGGAATTCTCGGTCACCGACAGCGAAGCCGAAGCGCTGCTGCTCGAGAACAACCTGATCAAGCGCTTTCGGCCGCGCTTCAATGTACTGCTGCGCGACGACAAGTCTTTTCCCTACATCGTCATCCGCAGGGACACCGAATGGCCGCAGCTCGCCAAGCACCGCGGTACGCGCGAAGCCGGTAACGAGTATTTCGGTCCCTTCGCGTCCGCCACCGCGGTCAACCGCACGCTCTACGCCCTGCAACGCGCCTTCCCGCTGCGATCCTGCTCCGACGGCGTGTTCACGACGCGCACCCGGCCCTGCCTGCAGTATCAGATCAAGCGCTGCACGGCCCCGTGCGTCGGCCGGATCGACAGGGCCGAATACGCGTCGATCGTCGAGGAGGTGCGCGGCTTCCTGGGCGGTCGCAACCGCGAGATCCAGCAGGCGCTGTCGCAGCGCATGGAGCACGCCTCGTCCAATCTCGAGTTCGAGGGCGCTGCCGTGCTGCGCGATCGCATCCGTGCATTGACGCAGATCCAGTCGCATCAATCGATCAGCCTGCCCTCGATCGAGGAGGCTGACATCTTCGCCGCCCATGCCGAAGGCGGTCAGGTGTGCGTGCAGGTGTTCTTCCTGCGCGCCGGCCAGAACCTCGGCAACCGTGCCTATTTCCCGAGCCACGCCCGCGAACTCGACGAAGCCGCCGTGCTGTCGGCCTTCATCGGTCAGTTCTACGAATCGCGGCCAGCGCCCAAGCTGATTCTCACGAGCCACGATGTTGCCGAACGTGAGTTGCTGGAAAGCGCCCTCGCGATCGGTGCCGGTCAAAAGGTCGAGATCCGCCATCCTAGGCGCGGCGATCAGAAGGACGCCCTCGACCAGGCCGTCTCGAACGCCCGCGAGGCGCTGGCGCGGCGGCTGGCCGAGCGGGGCACGCAACGCACGCTGCTGGAGGGCGTGGCTCGCCTCTTCGGACTGGAGTCACCGCCTGAACGCATCGAGGTCTATGACAACAGCCACATCCAGGGCACGGCACCGATCGGCGCCATGATCGTGGCGGGGCCCGACGGCTTCATGAAGAACGCCTATCGCAAGTTCAATATCAAGACCGAGGGCGCGGCGGGCGACGATTTCGCCATGATGCGCGAGGTCATGAGCCGCCGCTTCGGCCGCGCGCTCAAGGAAAATCCCGACCGCGACGAGGAGCACTGGCCGGACCTGGTCCTGATCGATGGCGGCCAGGGCCAGCTCGAGGCGGCGCGGCAGGTGGCGGCGGAACTCGGCCTGGAGGACATCGCCATGGTCGGCATCGCCAAGGGGCCCGACCGCAACGCGGGGCGCGAGCGCTTCTTCATGCCGGGGCGTCCGCCGTTCTCGCTCGAGCCGCGCGACCCTATCCTTTACTTCCTGCAACGCCTGCGCGACGAGGCCCACCGCTTCGCGATCGGCACACATCGCACGCGCCGTGCGGCAGACCTCACGCGCTCGGCGCTCGACGAGGTGCCGGGCATCGGCGCCGGCCGCAAGCGTGCCCTGCTCAATCACTTCGGCAGCGCCCGCGCCGTCGCCGTGGCCAAGCTGGAAGACATCAAGTCCGTGCCCGGCATCTCCGGCGCCATCGCACAGAAAATCCATGACCACTTCCGGGGCGGTCGTTAAGGTGGTCCCACAGGCGCAATCAATGCTGTTCAACCTTCCCAATCTGCTGACCCTGTCGCGGATCGCGGCCATTCCGCTGGTTGTGGCGTGTTTCTGGCTCGACCGCGGCTGGGCACAATGGCTGTCGATGATCCTGTTCGTGATCGCCGCCGTGACCGACTGGTTCGACGGCTATTTCGCGCGCCGCTACCATCAGATTTCCCGCCTCGGTCGTTTCCTAGATCCCATCGCCGACAAGCTGCTGGTCGCCGCCGCGCTGGTGATGCTGGTCGACAGCGGCACGCTGCGCGGCCTCAATGTCCTGGCGGCGCTCATCATTTTGGCACGGGAGATCCTTGTCTCCGGCCTGCGCGAGTTCCTGGCCGAGCTCCGGGTCGGCGTGCCGGTCAGCCAGCTCGCCAAATGGAAGACCGGCGCCCAGATGGTGGCGATCGCCGCCTTGCTGGTGGGCGATGCGGCCTCGCCCTACGTCACGCAGATCGGAATCGTCCTGATCTGGGTCGCCGCCGCACTGACCCTGATCACCGGTTACGACTACCTGCGCACCGGCCTCAAGCACATGGCCGAGGATGCGCCGTCGGGCGGCCAGCCTTGAAAGTGCGCTATTTTGCCTGGATGAAGCGAACCGTCGGCCTGGCGGAGGAAGAGGTCGCGTTGCCGGAGGAGGTCAGGACCGTTGGCGACCTGGTGGTCTGGCTCCGCGCCCGCAGTGCCGGCCATGCCGAGGCGTTGGCCGCAGGAGCGGCTTTCGGCGCAGCCGTCGACCAGCGCACGACGACCTTCGACGCGCCGCTCGCGGGCGCCCGCGAGGTCGCGTTCTTTCCACCGTTTACCGGCGGCTAGGATCATGACGGTACGTGTCCAGGAAGCTGACTTCGATGTCGGCGCCGAGCTCGAAGGGCTCACCGGCGGCAACAAGAAGATCGGCGGCCTGGCGGTGTTCGTCGGCCTGGTGCGCGAGATGCACACGCGCGACGGGCTGCACCGTGAGCGTATCGACGCCATGACCCTCGAGCACTATCCCGGCATGACCGAGAAGGCTCTCGAGGAAATCGAGGCCGAAGCGCGGCGGCGCTGGCCGTTGGAAGCGACGCTGATCGTGCATCGCCACGGCCGACTTGAAGCAGGCGATCGCATCGTTCTGGTTGCGGTCGGCTCGCCGCACCGCGAGGCGGCCTTCGAGGCCTGCGAATTCCTGGTCGACTGGCTCAAGACCAAGGCGCCGTTCTGGAAGCTCGAGGAAACGCCGAGCGGCGAGAAATGGGTCGAAGCCCATGAAGGCGACGACGCCGCCGCCGCGCGCTGGGCCAGGAAATAGGCCTATCCCGCACCCGCTTCGTCGGAATTGGCGAACGTGACCCGAAACAGCGAACCGGTCGGCTGGCGGGGAACGTAGTCCACCCGTCCGCCCATGGCCCCCATTAGACCGGCTGCGATGAACAGGCCGAGGCCGCCGCTGGCTTCGCCGGCCGCCCGGGAATGGATGCCGCGGTGGAATTTCTGAAACAACGATGCGCGCTCCGTCTCGGGGATGCCGGGACCGTCATCGGCCACGTCACATCGCCAGCGATCACCCTCGCGCGCCAGGCGGAGGCGCACCGCGGCGCCCGGCGGCGAAAACTTGATCGCGTTGGCGAGGAGATTGTCGAGCACCTGACCGAGCGCCGGAGCGTTCACCGGCAGCTCCACCGGTTCGTCCGGCGTCCGGAAGTCGAGGGCGATGCTTCGCGCCGCGGCTTGAGGATAGGCTCGCTCGACGGCGGCCGTCACCACGCCGCGCAGATCGCATCGCGCGAGCGCCGGCGGCGTCTCCACCTGGGCCTCGGCGGCGTGGGCATCGAGCAGCCGGTTGACCAGCGAGATCAGGTCGCGGCAGCTCCGGCCGACGTGACCCAGAATCTCGCCCAGTCGGTCGGTTGGCTGAGCACGATCGGCGAGGACGAGAAGATCGCGCATGCCGAGCAACGGGCCACGGAGGTCATGCGCCGTGATCGCCATCAGGTCGTTGAGCTGGTCGTTCCTGCGGGCGAGCGCGCGGTTCGCTGCCGCCAGCGCGCGGCGCTGGAAGAATTCCTCGCGGTGGGCGCGATAGAGCAGGAGCGAGGCGAGTCCGGCTACCGTGGCGCCGGTCGTGTTCTGGATGAAGACCACGAGAAGATCCGCGCCAGGCCCGGCCTGGGTCTTCAGAAGGGCGCAATACACGAGATGGTTGACGAACAGCAGCGGCAGAATCTGCTGCGGCGGCAACAGAAAAACGGTCGCGACCGTGATGACACCCAGGATGTAGACGGGGTTTTGTCCGAAGGACTGGCCGACCAGGAAGTAATAGCCGTCCATATAGGCAAGCAGGAGAAAGACCGCTGCCCAGACATAGAACGACCGCCAGAACGAGCCGTGGGGCAGCCGCCGGAGCCAGAAGCCGAGCGCGATCAACAGGGTTGCGCTCGCCACATCGACCATCAGGATGCGGCGCAGCCAGCCCACGGACTCGTTGTGCCAAAGCATCGCGATGGGCCAGAGGGCCAGCAGCATCGAGGCGACGAGGAGCCACGGAACGCGCCGGATGTTGATGTCGATGACCTCGTGCCGGAAATCTTCGATGGGGTCGGTCTCCCAAGCGGCAGACGTCATGCCTAGAGGTTTCCCGTGCGGATGAAGTCGGCGGCACGGCGCTCGAGCTGCAGGGCGTTGTCAACGCCGAGCTTCAGTTTCAGGCGCTCCCGATAGGTGCCGACGGTCTTCATACTGAGCGAAAGCGCGGCGGCGATCTCCGCCGTGCCGAGGCCGGTGCCGAGAAGACGCAGGACCTGAAGCTCGCGATCGGAGAGCGAGTCGAGCGCACCAGGCAGCGGCGGCCGGCCGGCGGCCGCACTCTGGAACATGGCGCGCTGGACGGCACCGCTGGCGTAGCGTTCGCCGCGCCGCACCGCCGCCAGGGCCTCGGGCACCTTTTCGATGCCGGCATCCTTCATCAGGTAGCCGCGGGCACCCGCTTCGAAGGCGCGTGGCGCATAGACCAGCTCCGGCTGAGCCGAATAGACCAGGATGCCCATAGCGGACCGCAAATCGTGGAGCTCGCGCAACAACCCCAGGCCGTCGCGCGCGCCCAGCGTGAGATCGAAGATGGCGAAGTCGGGCCAGCAGGCCTCGACCTGCCGCTTTGCCTCCGCGGGGCTCGCGGCCTCGCCGCAGACCGAGAATTGCGCCTCCTGGTCGAGGATCTGGCGCAGGCCGAAGCGGACGATGGAATGATCGTCGACGATGAGCACTCTGGCTGCTTCGGACATGGACGCAAGCCTCGTCACGGCTCTCCCGTGTCGGTTCGGAACCTACATCAAAAATCGGCTGCGCGCGCCGACACCCGATCGGTTCGGGAAGCGTACTTTACGCTGCATGAAAGAAGCCGACCATCTTCCCGGCGACTATCACCTGGTGCGCCTGCACATCGTCATCCTGCTGGCGGCCTGGCTCGCTGGCACCGTCTTGGTTCTAGTGGCAAATGCGGTGGCGCCAACCACGCCGCCCAGCCCGATCACAGCGCAGTATTTCACAGCGTTACGCGGCAGCTGGGGCTGGACGACCGCGGGCTACGCGCTGTTCTTCGTTTCGGACGGCGCCATCGCCCTGATCGGGGTCTCGCTCGCCGCCTGGCTGCGGCCGGGGCCCGGCTTCCGGGGGCCGGCGATGATCGTCCTGTTCGCGCTTTCGGGTGTGCTGGGCATGCTGGCCGACCTGCGGATGCTGGGCGCGGCCCAGCTCTTTCGCCTCGGCTCGCCGCTGCTGGCACCGGAAGCCGCACCGGCCTTTCTCGACGATCTGAACACCACCTGCAACTGGCTCTCCGCCGCGAGCTTCCTGCCCGCCGGCATCGCCACCTGGCTTGCCTGCCTTGCCGCCCGGGCAGCCGGTGCCGGAGACGGATGGATCGCCCTCACCCGGCTTGGCGCGCTCTACCAGATCGCAGCCGGCCTGATCTCCGCCGCGGCATTCCTGACCCAGCAGCCCTTCTTGACCAACCTCACCCTGATCGTCGCAATTGTCGGGATGCCGGTCTTCGCTGCAATCTGGCTGGGTTGGATGCTGCAGGAGATGAAATCGCAACCTCAACCGGTGGATGGACCATGAAGATCATCATTGCGGGCGCCGGTGTCGGCGGCATGGCCCTGGCCGCCTTGTTGCGCCAGCGCGGTGCCACGGCCGAGCTCTACGAACGGGCGCCGAACTTCGACCACAGCGGCTACATGCTGGGCCTCTATCCTGTCGGGGCCCGGGTCTTCCACGGCCTCGATCTGATGGATGACTTCGTCGCCGCCAGCGAGCGCATGGCGACCTACACGGTGTGCAACGGCCACGGCGAGGAGATCCACACCTACGAACTCGGACCGATGCTCGACCAGTTCGGCTATTCGGGCGGCATCATGCGGGGCGAATTGCTGGCGCTCCTGCGCCAGCGTTGCGCCGACGTACCGCTGCACTTCGGTACGTCGGTCACCGACTTCGACGATTCCGGCGAGCAGGTCACCGTCCAGTTATCCGACGGCACGCAGAACACCTGCGATCTGCTGGTCGGTGCCGACGGCATCCACTCCGGTATCCGGCAGAAGCTGTTCGGCGACGATGCGCCGGACCACGAAACCGGTTGGGGCTGCTGGGTCTGGATCGTGCGCAACACGTCGCGCCCGGCTACCGCCGTCCGCGAGCATTGGGGCGCCGGCCGCTTCCTCGGAGTCTATCCGATCAAGGGCGGCCTCGGCGTGGTGGCGGCGGGCCCCAGCCGGACCGTGGGACCGGAGGCCGTCGGACGCGACGGGCGCAAGGTGAAGGAGCATTTCTCGGCCCTCGGTCCCTCCGTCTCCGACCTGGTAGACGCCTTGCCCGACGATCTCGGCGGCACTTTCTGGTGGAAACTCTCGGACCATCGCAGCAAGAGCTGGGCCAAGGGGCGCGTCGCGCTGCTGGGCGACTCGGCTTGTGCCTTTCTGCCGACCGCGGGCGTCGGCGCTTCCATCGCCCTGGAATCTGCCGCCGTGCTGGACGACGAACTCGGCCGCACCGATGCCTGTTTCCTGGCTGGCGCCCTCGCCCGCTACGAGGAGAGGCGCAAGGCGCGGGCCGAGGCCTTCCAAGCCGATTCTCGGAAGCTCGCCTCGATGATGATGATCGAGTCCGTCGGCATGTCATGGGGCCGCGACCAGTTGATGAAGTTCTACACCCTCGACATGCTGGCCAAGACCATCGCTCAGTCGCTGGCAAAGCCGATTTGAGCTGGCGGGCGACCGGACGCAGGCTGCATCATGAAATTTCTCCTGCTCGGTGCCAGCGGCGGAGTTGGTCGACAGATTCTGGCGCAAGGCCGCGCGCGTGGTCACATCATTCGTGCGCAGACGCGCGACGCTGCCAGGTTCGCGGGCCAGCCGTCCGGCATCGAGGTCGTCGTCGCTGATCCAACCGATGCGGTTGCGTTGCGCACACTCGTCACCGGACAGGAGGCGGTGATCATTTCACTGGGCACCGCACCCGGACGAAGGACGACTTTGTTCTCCGACGTGACGGCGAAGCTGATCACGGCGATGGCGGCCGAGGGCGTCAGACGCCTGGTTGCCATCACCGGCGTGGGCGCCGGTGAAACGCGCGGTCATGGCGGCTTCTTCTACGACCGCATCATCTTTCCGCTGTTCACACGGCCCTTCTACGAAGACAAGGATAGGCAGGAGCGCCTCATCGGCGAGTCGGCCCTCGATTGGGTCCTGGTGCGGCCGGCTCCGTTCAAGGCCGCGGCCGGATCGGCGCCTTTCGAGATCCTCACCGAAATCCGACCCGATACTGCCCTGCGCCGGATCACGCGCGATGAAGTCGCGTCATTCGTGCTGGACCAGCTTGTCGACGATCGTTACCTGCGCCGGCCGGTCTTCATCGGACACGCCACTTAAGCCAGCCAAGACCTCGCTAGCCGAGTGCGACCAGCGCCAGGTTCGAAAGTCCCCGCGCGCGGAGCCGGTCCGCCGCCATGAGCGCCCGTTGGCCGCTGCGACAGCACAGCACGACGCGACGCGCTCGCGGCGCGCGCGATGCCAGCAACTCGATGCTGTCCACCGTGAGTCGATGCGCGTCGGCAAACGGCGAAGCCGGCGCCTCCTCCAGGCTGCGCAGATCGACGACGGTGTCGTCGGCCGTGACGTCGGCCGGCACGATGAACGGCGCGAACGCGTCGGGCTCGGGAGTGCCGGCAAAGCTGAAGCCGCCGAACGCGATCTTACGCGCATCGAAAGTGACGACCCGCCCCAGTACCGTGGGCTCGAGGCCAAGGAGCAGGTGCAGCGCCAGGTGCGCCTGCAGGCCGCCCAGCACCGCCACGGCCGTCCCCAGGACGCCGACGCTGGCGCAGGTTCCACCGTCCATCGACACGTCGGGAAAGACCGCGCGGTAGCTCGGACCGCCACCACAGAAGGCGCCGGCATAGCCCGTCATGCCGACGACCGAGGCGCTGACCAGCGGCTTGGCTGCGGCGTGACAGGCATCGCTCAGGATATAGGTGACGGCGAAACTGTCGGCGGCGTCGACCACGACGTCGGCGCTGGCCACGAGCCGGACGCCATTCTGCGGTGTCAGGCGCTCGGCATGGGCATCGATCTGCAGCCCGGGATTGAAGCCCCGCAGCGCCGTACGCGCCACCTCGACCTTGGCCTTGCCGATATCGGCCATCGCATAGAGAGGCTGTCGGTGAAGGTTCGTCTCTTCGACCACGTCATGATCGACGATCACGAGTCGGCCCACGCCGGCGCCGGCGAGATATTGCATCACTGGACAGCCGAGGCCGCCGGCGCCCACGATCAGCACCGAAGCGCCGGTCAGGCGGGCCTGTCCGGCGTCACCCACTTCCGGCAGTACGGCCTGGCGGACGTAGCGATCGTTCATGCCGCCCTCTGCGTTGCCGCCACCCAGGCCCGCGTCTGGGCGATCGGGTCGGCATGGTTGACGATGTCACCGACGACGGCGGCGCAGTCGGCGCCGGACTTCAGGCAAAGCAGCGCCCGCGCCAACGTCAACCCGCCGATCGCCACCAGCGGTCTGGCGCCGATCAGCTTCTTCCATTCGGCAAGCCGGGCCGTGCCCTGCGGCGCCCACGGCATCTGCTTCAGCTTGGTGGGATAAATCGGCCCCAACGCCACGTAGTCGGGGTCGATCGCCATCCCCTTCTCCAGCTCCGCATGGTCGTGCGTGCTGACACCGATACGAAGGCCGGCGCGGCGCACCGCCTTGACGTCGGCATCGACTAAGTCTTCCTGGCCGAGATGGACCCAGGCGCAGCCCTCGTCGATGGCCGCCTGCCAGTAATCGTTGACGATGAGCTGCGCGCCGTGCGCGGCACAGACCGCCTTGGCTTCACGCACCTGACGGCGCACCTCGGCGTCGGGCTGCTCCTTGATGCGCAACTGCACGAGCCGGGCGCCGGCCGAGACAAGACGCGCCACCCACTCTGCGTCGGGCACGACGGGATAGAACGGATCGAGCATGTCTTCAGTCTCCAAGCGCCGCTTTGCCGATCGTCGGCGTGGACGGCGCCGCCATGTCGCGCGGCTCCAGCGGCTGGGCGAGATAGGCCATGCGGCCGGCCTCGACCGCGAGCGCAAAAGCCCGTGCCATGGCCACGGGATCGCCCGCTTCGGCGACCGCCGTGTTGAGCAGCACCGCGTCGTAGCCCAGCTCCATGGCCGCCGCCGCGTGCGAGGGCACGCCAAGCCCGGCATCGACCACGAGGGGAATGTCGGGAAAGTGCGCCCTGAGCGATTTCAGGCCGTAGACATTGTTGAGCCCGCGCGCCGAGCCGATCGGGGCACCCCACGGCATCAGGACGCGGCAGCCTGCCTCGACCAGGCGGTCAGCGACCACGAGATCCTCGGTGGTGTAGGGAAACACCTCGAAGCCGTCCTCGGATAGAATGCGCGCCGCCTCGACCAGTCCGAAGACATCGGGCTGCAAAGTGTCGGCATCGCCGATCACCTCGAGCTTGATCCAGGTCGTGTCGAACAGTTCGCGCGCCATGTGGGCCGTGGTCACCGCTTCCTTCACCGAATGGCAACCGGCGGTGTTGGGCAACACGCGCACGCCCAGCGCACGCACCAGCGACCAGAAGCTCTGGCCGGCACGCTCGCCGCCGCTCTCGCGTCGGAGCGATACCGTCACGACGTCGGCCCCCGAAGCCTTGATCGCCTCGCCGAGGATCGCGGGCGACGGATAGCGTGCCGTTCCGAGCAGCAGGCACGACGAGAGCTTTACGCCGTAGAAGGGCATCTCAGCCTCCCTGCATCGGTGCCACGACTTCGACACGGTCGCCGTCGCTGAGCGCCGTGACCGGCCGCGCGGGCGCTGCCACGAAGCGGCCATTCACTGCCGTCGCGATCTTGCGATCGCCATAGCCCAACGCCTTCAAGGCTGCGGCCAGCGTCCCCGGCTCAACGTCATGCGCGTCGTCGTTCAGGAATATCCGCATTGTTGGTCTCCATCGGAATTGCATCCGCAACCCGCCGCGCCAATTCAGGCGCCAGCAGGAAGCCGTGACGGAACAGGCCGTTGGCACGGAGCACGCGGCCCTCGCGCCGGACCTGCGGCAGGTTGTCGGCAAAGGCCGGGCGCAGATCGGCGCCGAGTTCGACGATTTCGGCCTCGCCGAAAGCGGGATGGAGCGCGTAGGCCGCGTTCAGAAGTTCGACCGTGGACCGCACGCTCACCGGTCCGCGTCGCTCGCTTTCGATCATGGTGGCACCGATCATGAAAAGACCGTCGCCGCGCGGCACGATGTAGAGCGGGATCCGCGGATGCAGCATGCGGATGGGCCGCGCGAGGGCGAC
The DNA here is from genome assembly GCA_030684475.1 of Reyranella sp. Lineage (GTDB taxonomy): Bacteria > Pseudomonadota > Alphaproteobacteria > Reyranellales > Reyranellaceae > Reyranella. The sequence continues at coordinate 17,971 of JAUXWB010000041.1, forward strand.
GTCTCGGCAGCGCACCACTACCATCTCGCCGCGCACGCCACGCAGGTCGGACAGGGCGTCGCGGGCGGCGAAACCGCGGCAATCCACGACCATGTCTCCTTGGGCGGCGTCAGGCGACAGCTCAACGCCAAAGCGAACCGCAACGCCCCGTTCCGCGAGGCGCTCGACGAGGGCCGCAAGTGCGCGGCGCGGGTCGAGCTGCGCCTCATCCGGAAAGAACAGTGCCCGGCGGAAGCGGCCGGCTAGATCGGGTTCAAGGGCGGCGATGCGCTCGGCGTCGATCCATTCGAAGTGGTCGGTGCGCTGGGCGAAGCGCGTGAGATCGGCCGAGTCTCGCGATTGGGCCACCACCAAGCTGCCGTTGCGGACGGTGTCGGGGAAATGCTGCGACCACCAGGCGATCGAAGGGGCGCCCATCACGGCGACCGCGGCGTCCGTCGTGGCGCGCTCGCACCACGGCGCCAGCATGCCGCCCGCCTTCCAGGAGCAGCTGCCATCGCCCAAGGCGCGGCCGCGCTCGACCACCTCGACCCTGGCGCCGCGCTCGGCGAGTTCCAGGGCGCAGCAAAGACCTGCAACGCCTGCGCCAATGACGGTGACAGAATGTCGTTTCACTCGACGAACTCCCGTTCCTTCGCCGGCATGATCCGGATCAGGTTCAAAGGGTTCAGCCGGCCGGCTGTCTCAGCCCGGACCCCTTGTGGAGACCGGACACCCCTCGGACGTCATCGAGAAAAGGGGATCGAAACCCCTGCTGTCAAGCCGCCAGCGGCCTGGCCGGCGCCATCAGATGCGTCGACTCGCCGAAGCCCTCGGAATCGGGCTCGCGCACGAGCTTCTGGAAGTCGGCCATCAGGGTGCGCGCGACCGGCCCAGCCTGATAGTGGTGGCCGTCGACCGAGCCGACCGGCACGATCTCGGCGGCCGTGCCGCTCAGGAACACCTCGCTCGCCCGGCCAAGCTCCTCGGGCATCACGGCGCGCTCCTCGACGGCCCAGCCGCGCTTTCGCGCCATGCCCATGACGGCGCGCCGCGTGATACCGTCGAGGAAGTTCTCCGGCGTCGGCGTCACCAGGGTACCGTCGATGACGAGGAAGATGTTGGCGCCAGTCGATTCGGCCAGGCGCCCCTTCCAGTCGAGCATCAGCGCATCGTCGAAACCGGCCTTCAAGGCGCGGTCCTTCTCGATGCCGCAGACGATGTAGAGACCGGCCACCTTGGCTTCGCCCGGAGCGGTCTCCGGCGAGGGCCGGCGATACTTTGCCATGGTGACGTTGATGCCGCTGTCGCGCGCCTGGACGGAAAGCTTGCCTTCCTGGTCCCAGGGCGCGATGGCGAGATGCACTGAAGTGCCGATGCCCGACACCCCCAGCACTTCAGAGCCACGCCAGGCGATCGGACGTACGTAGCCCGTCTGCAGCTTGTTGGCCTTCACGACGGCGCGCGTCGCCTCCTCGATCTGCTCACGCGTAAAAGGAATCTCGTAGTCGAGCAGGCGGGCGGAGTTGATGAGGCGGGCGCTATGGGCCGAAAGGCGGAAGACACGGCCGTCGTAGATGCGCTCGCCCTCGAACACCGCCGACCCGTAATGCAAGGCATGGGTAAGGACGTGCATGCGGACGTCGCGCCACGGCGCCAGTTTGCCGTCGATCCAGATGAAACCGTCGCGATCATCCATTGTTGCGGACATTGCGATATCTCCTTCCGAATGATTCCGAATAGACCTTTTGGGACCCTCAATTAGCAATCTTCAGGACATATAGGTCAGCATTACTGACAATGTCAATGTCGCTGACCCCGAAATGCAGACGGACTTCGAGTCCCGGTGAATCTCCACCGGGCCGCTCAGGTCAGCAGAGGAGCCATGTCAGGGTCGCCCTTTCGCATCGCCCGCTGATAGGCGGCGCGCGCGCCGATGCGCTGGAGATAGGCGAGGATGGCGGGATAGGGCGCGAGTTCGAAGGGCAGGAAGAGGCGCATGGTCGTCAGCGAGAAGACGTTCATGATGTCGGCGGTGGTGAACGCGCGGCCGGCGAAATAGTCGACCGTGCCGAGCCGTGACTCGACCAGGCCAAGCGCGAGCGCGAGCCGACCTTTCATCGCGCCAAGAATCGGATTGTCCGCCGGCAGGTTCAGCCGGCCCAGGATCATGTTCCGCCCCGTGGCCGGTTGCAGCGTGCCGTTTGCGAAATGGAACCAATAGAGGAACTGCGCGAAGTCGGGATGGTCGGCGGCGAGGGCGAGGCGGCCTTCACCGTATTTAGCGACGATGTAGTCGACGATGGCAGCGGATTCGGCCAGGACCAGATCGCCGTCGGTGATCACCGGCGCCGCGCCGATCGGATGCAACGCCTTGTAGTCGGGCTGCGCCAGCCGAGTGACGGGATGGCGGTCGTAGACCTTCAGCTCGTAGGGGATGCCGAGTTCCTCGCAGAGCCAGACGATGCGTTCTGACTGCGACTTGCCGAGATGATGAACGGTGAGCATGCGGCAGAAAATGTCGGAAAAGCGGTGGGTCCGCAACGCCGGCCCGGTGGGGTGTCAATGCCGCGCGCCCGCTCTATAGTCGCGGCCAGTTAAGGTCATGGTCGAATCAAGATCCCCCGCCAATCCGCTGTTCCTGCGCGAGGAAGAACTGCGTCAGGGCATCGAGTTGATGTTCTACGCCTACCGGGATTTCACGTTCGAATCGGACCAGCACCTCAAGCGCTACCAGCTCGGGCGGGCGCATCACCGCGCGCTCTACTTCATTGGCCGCCATCCTGGCGAGACCGTCGGCCACCTGCTGTCGATCCTCAAGGTCACCAAGCAATCGATCAGTCGTGTGCTGAAAGACCTCATCGACCAGGGCTACGTCGAGCAGAAGAGCGGCGCGCGCGACCGCCGTGAGCGACGGCTGTGGCTGACCGCAAAGGGCACGAAGCTGGAGCACGACTTGACCGACCGCCAGAGCCAGCGCTTTGCCCGCGCCTATCGAGAGACCGGCGCCGATTCGGTCGAGGGCTTCCGCAAGGTTCTGCTCGGCCTGCTCGATCCTGCCGAACGCACCGTGGTCGACAAGCGAGTGCGGGGCGGGCGCTGACCGGCATGGACGCCTCGGCCGACAAGCCGCATATCCTGGTCGTCGACGACGACACACGCCTGCGCGAGCTCCTGAAGTCGTTCCTCTCGCGCAACGGCTTTCGCGTCAGCACGGCCAGCCACGCGGCCGAGGCGCGCCAGCGCCTGCAGGCGCTCGACTTCGACCTGATCGTGCTTGATGTCATGATGCCGGGCGAGACCGGCCTCGCCTTCGCGACCCAGCTTCGCCGTACCGACGACGTCCCGATCCTGATGCTGACGGCCATGGGTGACACCAAGGATCGCATCGCCGGCCTCGAGACCGGCGTCGACGACTATCTCGGCAAGCCGTTCGAGCCGCTTGAACTGCTGCTGCGCATCCAGAGCGTGCTGCGCCGTGGTCGGCAGGGCGCGGCGCCGTCGGCCGAACCGCAACGCCTGGTCACGTTCGGCCCGAACCAGTTCGATGCCGAGCTGGGCGAATTCACGCAGAAGGGCAAGCGCGTTGCCCTGACCGACGCCGAGGTCGCGCTCTTGCGCGCCTTCGCGACCCGCATGGGCGAGGTGTTGAGCCGCGAGACGCTGTGCAAGAGCGTCGGCAGTGCCATCAACGAGCGCGCCATCGACGTCCAGGTGACGCGGCTTCGGCGCAAGATCGAGCCCGATCCGTCGTTTCCGCGCTATCTGCGCACCGTCCGGGGCCAGGGCTACCGGCTGGTCGACGCATGAGGTGGGCCGCCGCCCGCGACATCTTCGAGCGCATCGCCACATGGGCCGACAAGCATTCGCCGCAGACCCTGTTCGCGCGCGCCCTGATCATCATCGTGGTGCCGATGCTGCTGCTGCAGGCGCTCAGCGCCTGGTGGTTCTACAGTCAACGCGGCGACAACGTCACCAACCGCCTCGCGATCCTGCTGGTGCGCGACCTGCGCCTGCTGATCTCGTTGCGCTCCGACTTTGCCGATGACGAGCACCGCGCCTGGATCCTGCGCCGTTCAGCGCAGGATCTGCTGCTGTTCGTCAGCTTCCGCAAGGGTATCATACGACCCTTCAAGGAACCGGAGTATTTCGACATCGTCGCCCGCGAAGTCCAGGGCGCGCTCGAAGCCGACCTCAAGCGCCCCTTCTACATCGACAACACTGTCGGCGGCGGCCAGATGCTGATCGAGATCCAGCTCAACGACGGCGACGTCATGGACGTTCTGGTGCCGCACGTCCGGCTCACCTTCGGCTCGAGCTTCGCCTATGTGCTGGCCCAGCTCGGCCTCGCCCTGGTGCTGTTCGGACTCGCTATCTGGTTCATGCGCCGAGAACTCGTGCCGATCGAGCATCTCGGCGTCGCCGCCGACGCGCTCGGCAAGGGACGCGATGTCCCCGATTTCGCCTTTTCGGGCGGCACCCGTGAAGTCCGCAACGCCGCTACCGCCTTCCACACCATGCGGATCCGGTTGCGCCGCTCCATCCAGCAGCGCACCGAGATGCTGGCGGGCGTCAGCCACGATCTCAGGACGCCGCTCACCCGCATGAAGCTGTCGCTGGCGCTGTTGCCAGGGTCGCCGGAAACCAAAGAGCTCGCCGACGACGTCTCCGACATGGCGCGGATGATCGAGGGCTATCTCGCCTTCGCCCGCGGCGAGGGCGACGAGGATCCGGCCCCCGTCGATCTCTCCGAGATCCTGGAGGACGTGGCGGCGGGCGCCCGACGCGACAACGCAAAGGTCGGCGTCGACTGGAAAGGCGACATGAACGTCGAGTTGCGCGCGCTCGCCATCAAGCGCTGCCTGACCAACCTCGTGTCGAACGCGCTGCGCTACGGCACCAAGGTCGAACTCCAGGCCGTCCGCGGCCGCACTTCGGTCGAGATCACCATCGACGACGACGGCCCCGGCATCCCGCCCGACAAATACGAGGACGTGTTTCGGCCGTTCTTCCGCCTCGACGAGTCGCGCAACGCCGACACCGGCGGCGTCGGCCTCGGCCTCACCATCGCGCGCGACGTGGCCCGCAGCCACGGCGGCGACGTGGCGCTCAGCCCCTCGCCGCTCGGCGGTCTACGCGTGATCGTGCGAATTCCGATATGAACGGGCCGGCGGCTTGCGTCACGGCGGTCTGTGCTACAGTCGGGTAAATATCCGAGAGAACAATGTCCAAGACCCAGTCGCTCAAATTCGTTCGCCATCCGCATCCGGCGCCGCTCGCCGCCGACAAGCGCGCGGAACTCCTGAAGAATCCCGGATTCGGCCGGGTCTTCACCGACCACATGGTGACCATCCGCTACCACGAGTCCCAAGGCTGGCACGACGCCAAGATCGAGCCGCGCGCGCCGATCCCGATGGACCCGGCGGCGGCCGTCCTGCACTACGCCCAGGAAATCTTCGAGGGGCTGAAGGCCTACCGTACCGCCGATGGTGGCGCGACGCTGTTCCGGCCGCGGGAGAACGCACGCCGCTTTCAGCAATCGGCCGAGCGGCTGGCTATGCCGGTGCTTCCAGAATCGGTTTTCCTCGAGGCTTGCGACCTGCTCGTCAGTACCGACCGGGCGTGGATTCCCGACGGAGACGGCAGCCTCTACATCCGCCCGTTCATGTTCGCGAACGAGACGTTCCTCGGCGTAAAACCGTCGTCGGACTATCTCTTCATCGTCATCGCCTCGTCGGTCGGCGCCTACTTCAAGACCAGTGCGCCCGCGGTTTCGGTCTGGGTATCGCCCGACTATACGCGCGCAGCGCCTGGCGGGACGGGCGCTGCCAAGTGCGGCGGCAACTATGCCGCCAGCCTGCTCGCCCAGGCGGAAGCGACCAAGCACGGCTGCGACCAGGTCGTGTTCCTCGACGCGGTCGAGCGGCGCTGGGTGGAGGAACTCGGCGGCATGAACATCTTCTTCGTCTTCGACGACGGCTCGATGGCTACGCCGCCGCTGGGCGGCACGATCCTGCCCGGTATCACGCGTTCATCGCTGCTCACCTTGGCCAAGGACAAGGGCATCGTCGTTCGCGAGGAGCGCTATTCCATCCAGCAATGGAAGGCGGACGCTGCCAGCGGTCGCCTGCGTGAAGCCTTCGCCTGCGGCACGGCCGCCGTCGTCACGCCGATCGGCACTGTGCGCGCGCCCGATGGCGAGTTCACCGTCGGCAACGGCGGCTCGGGCGCCAAGACCGAGCAATTGAAAGCCACCCTGGTCGGCATCCAGCGCGGCAACGCCGCCGACCCGCACAAGTGGATCCACAAGGTCTTCTAGGACCTCCTAGAAGAGGCGCCCGCCGTTCGGCACGACCTGGTCCGGCGCGAACAGCACCACGCTGCCGTCCTCGGCGGGAAAACCCAGGGTCAGCACCTGCGACATGAACTTGCCGATCTGGCGCGGCGGAAAGTTGACCACGGCGGCGACCTGGCGGCCGATCAGGCATTGCGGTGTGTAGTGCACCGTGATCTGCGCCGAGGATTTCAGGATGCCGAGCTCGGGACCGAAATCGATCGCCAGCCGCAACGCCGGCTTGCGCGCGCCCTCGAGGGGTGCTGCTTCCACGATGGTGCCGACGCGAATGTCGACCCGGGTGAAGTCGTCGTAGGCAATCTGTTCCATGATGGTCGAAGCCTACTGGGGTCCACTCAAGAGAAAAAGGGGCCGCAAAAGCGGCCCCTCTCGTTCCATCGGCGCGAGCCGATCGGAAAGCTTAAGCCTTCTTGGCGATCGCGGCCTTGACCTCTTCGGTCAGCTCCGAGACGCGCGCGCTGAGCGCGGAGAGAGCCTCGGTGTGGCCCTTGCTGTAGAGGTCGGCCAGTTCCTTGGTGTTGGCCACGGCGGCCTCGTAGCTCTTCTTCACGAAGTCGATCTGCTTGGCGGCCTTCTCCTCGACGGTCGCGGCGGCGAGCACTTCGCTGCCATGCTTGGAGAAGTCTTCCATCGCGGCGCGGACCATGTCGCCCTGGCGCTGCGCGATCGCCTTCATCGACTCGACGGCCGAAGTGTTGACGGCGGTCAGCACGGCAAAATTCTTGCGGCCGGTTTCGACCATCGACTCGATGTTCATGGTCGGCATCTTGAACTCGCCGGCGATCTTGCTGAAGTCGAAGTCGGCAAAGGGATTCTTGAAGGCGCCAGTGGCGTACATGGGATTCTCCTGGAGGGGCGAAAACGCGTTGAAAACTTGAATGCACCGGCTTTGCTGCGGTGCACAACGACCCCTAATTTATGCATGCGATGCAGCAAGTCAAGAGACAATTTTGTGCACTGCACAAAATATTCACGCAGCAGGCGACTTGGGCTCAGGTTCCGACTTTCTGGAGTCCGGCCTTTTTACATACTTATCAACGAGTTGAGCCCATTTTTCAGCGCTCTTGAGGCGACTGTCCAGGGCGGCCATGGTTTTCGAGAGGTCGCCCGTCTCGTCCTGGTCGAAGATCCGGGACACGGCAAGATGGATGGCCATCAGGCCGTTCTGTCGCAACGCACCCGGCAGGCCGTCGCTCGGCACGCCCGCGGCCTCCAGCATGGCCGACATGGACCGACGCAGCCCCGGCGCCAGGGCAAGCATCAGCAGGGGATCCCGACGCGAGGCGCCGCGGATCGACCGCAGGGCCGCACGATGGGGGCGGAGGGCGTCGTAGCGGCGCATCATGGTGTCGAACAGCCGGTCGCGCGCGGTCTCCTCGGGATCGCTTTGACCTGGCGTCCCGGCCAGCACCTCGGCATCGACGCGGGCCATGAAGGCCGCGACCAGGGCGACCTTGTCGGGATAGAGGCGATAGAGGTCGGCGAAGCCGAGGCCGGCCGCCTGGGCAACGTCGCGCAGCGTGACGGCTGCGAACCCCTTGTCGGCGACCAGGCCGAGAAAGGCGTCGAGCGCCGCCTCGTTCGCCGGCTTCATCCCGCGAGTTCCTTCGAGCGGCGCGAGGCCGCCGCCAGGGCCTTGTCGAACACCGGCTGGATGCCATCCGTCGCCATCAGGATCTTCAGCGCCTCGGCGGTCGTGCCGCCCGGGCTGGTGACGTTGACGCGCAGCTGCGAGGCGGGATCCTTGGATTGCCGAAGCAGTTCGCCGCTGCCCGCCACGGTCGCGCGCGCGAGCTGCATCGCCATGTCTGGCGTGAGGCCGAGCTTGGCGCCGGCCGCCGCCATCGCCTCGACCAGCAAGAAGACATAGGCCGGGCCGCTACCCGACAGCGCCGTCACCGGATCCATCAACGCCTCATCGTCGACCCACAGCACCTGGCCGACCGCTTCGAGCAGTTCGTGGCAGCGTTTCTTCTCGGCAACCGACACGTCAGGCGCTGCCGTGGCCACGGAGATGCCCTGGCGCACCGCTGCGGGCGTGTTGGGCATGGAGCGCACGACCTTGGCGCCCTTGCCGAGATGACCGACGAAATAACCCAGCGTCTTACCGGCGGCGATCGACAGGAACACGGATCCTTTGTCGGCGAAGCGCTTGAGATCGGGCAGCACGCCGTCCATCGACTGCGGCTTGACCGCCAGCACGACGATCTCCGGCGTCTCGCCGATCTCGCTCGATGAGCTGACGACGCGAAGCCCGGCCTGCTTGGGACGGATCGCCTCGACCGGCTCGGCCACGACGACGTCGGACGCCTTGAGGCCTCGCGCCAGCCAGCCGTCCAGCATGGCGCCGCCCATCTTGCCGCAACCGACCAGCAGCAACTTGCCCATGTGTGTTTCCTTACCGTCCCTTGAACTTCGCTGTCCGTTTTTCGCGGAAGGCGGCAGCACCTTCCTTGCGGTCTTCCGAATTGGCAATCTGCTCGAGCTTATAACGCTCGGGCACGAAGATTTCCGCCGGACCGCGCGGCAGGGTCTGGTTGGCGAAGTCGCGCAGGGTGCGGATCACCAGCGGCGCCGAATCGGCGATGATCCTGGCCATGCGCCGTGCCTCGGCGCGTTCCTCGCCGAGCGGCACGACCTTGTTCACGAAGCCCACGTCATAGGCGCGCTTCACCGAGATCTCCTCGCCCAGCAGCAGCAGCTCCATGGCGACCTTGTGCGGCATGCGCGACACGATGCCCGGCATCAGGCCGCCGAACACACCGACCTTGGCCTCGGGATACATGAACTTGGTCGTGTCGGCCGAAACCATCAGATCGCAGGTCATGACCATGCAGATGGCGCCGCCGATCACCCAGCCCTGGGTGGCGCAGATCACCGGCTTGGTGAGGGCATGGCTGACATGCGGCACGGCCTTCCACATCGCGGACGGCGGATCCTTCAGGTCGGCGCCGACGCAGAAAGCCGGCCCGTCGGCCTGCAGGATGGCGACCTTGTCGTCGCCCGCCTCGAAGCTGCGATAGGCGTCGTAGAGACCGTC